>CAYQRA010000378.1:0-6859 GCA_964419315.1 uncultured Saprospiraceae bacterium
GTGAGCATCGGAGATAATGTAGTCGTCGGAGCAAATACTTTGGTACACAAAGACGTCCCTCCGGGAGTAGTTATTGGCGGAAGCCCTTTTAAAATTTTAAAAAAATTAGATACTTTATACTAGGTGGAAATCTGAGGCGCGGCTTTAGACTGCACCCCAGATAAACAAAAAAACATGTGTGGAATTTGCGGCATCATAGATTGGAAAAACCACTTGTCTTCAAGCGAAAGAGAAGCACAAGTCGCTGCCATGAACCAAGCCATGCTCCACCGAGGCCCAGACCAAGCCGGCCAACTGTCCGATAAAAACGGAAGCCTCGCCATGCGACGATTATCCATCATCGATCAATCAGGCGGCCAACAACCGGTCTATAACGAAGCCAAAAATATCTGTGTTTTTCTCAATGGAGAAATCTACAATTATCGGGAACTCAAAGCAGACTTAGAACAAAAAGGACATCGTTTTTATACGCGATCTGATACGGAAGTATTGGTGCATTTATATGAAGAGTACGGTACCGAAATGCTCTTGCAATTGCGAGGAATGTTTTCCTTTTGCCTTTATGATTTAGCGGAGAATAGCTATTTTTTGGCGAGGGATCGCTTTGGTGAAAAACCCTTGTATTATCATTGGCAGAAAGGGCTATTTTCTTTTTCCAGTGAAATCAAATCTTTGTTGGAAAGTAAAACGATTCAGCGAAAGCTAAATCCTGCGGCTTTGCCCTATTATTTGCGAACTTCTTTGGTGCCAGAACCGATGACCCTACTCGACCAAGTTTGGTCTTTGCCGCCGGGACATTACCTGCGGATCAGTGCCAATCATTTTGAAGAGCAGGCCTACTTTAAAGCGACTTATCAAAAGAAAGTACTGCTTAAAACCGAGGAAGAGGCGAAGGAATTTATCCGCCCTAAATTATGGGAAGCAGTCAAGCGTCAAACCGTGAGTGATGTGCCGATTGGTGCTTTTCTTTCAGGGGGAATTGACTCCAGTTCGGTCGTTGCTTTATTGCAACAACAAAGCGATCAAAAGATAAAAACCTTCAATGTTCGATTTGAAGATCAAGAATTTGACGAAAGCGCAATTGCGCGAAAAGTGGCGAATCATTGTCAAACCGATCACCAAGAATTATTCATTCCCAACTTGGATTTTGAAGAATCTATTTTTTGGGAAATCATAGACCATGTCGGTTTGCCTTTTCGAGATAGTTCAGCGATTCCATCTTATTTTATTTGTAAAGAAATCGCAAAGGAAGTCAGAGTAGCTTTGTCAGGAGATGGTGGGGATGAGCTTTTTGGTGGCTATGATTTATTTCAATGGTATGAAAAGATTGTACGGTTCAAAAAAGTGCCCAGTCCTTTGCGATCTGTTCTTTCGGGTACCTTGAATGTATTGCAAGGAGCGCCCGGATTACAAGAAGCTTCTTTGCTGCGCAAAATAAAAAGAGGAGTGGATACTTCATTAGAGGAACTCAATGAAATTCCGATTGCACTCAATGCGTTTTTTGGAAAAGAGCAGATGGAAGAAATACTGCAAGGGAGACTCTATAAGCATATCCCGACAGAAGCTTTGGCACTGGAGGCTTTAAAAAATTATCCGCGCGAATTGGAAGATGCTTCTGCTTTGCGCAAAATCATGTATTACCGTTTGCAGCATACGCTGCCAGCGAATATGTTGATCAAAGTAGATCGAATGAGTATGGCTCATTCTTTAGAAGTACGTGCTCCTTTTTTAGATCCCGATTTGTTTGAAGCCTCGGTACAATTACCCGATCCGTTTTTAGTAAATGGGAAAGCTGGAAAATATATTTTACGAGAAATGATGAAGACCGAATTGCCAGCAGAAGTTTTTAGTCATCCAAAAATGGGATTTAATATTCCTTTGCACAAATACCAGAATGCTGCTTTTAAGCAATTGGCCAAACGTTTATTATTTGATGAAAACCCTTGGCCGGATTTGGTGCGCAAAGAATTATTAGAAGAAATTTATCAGCGAGGAATATCTGCTATAAAAAGCAGTGCTTCGCAAAGTGTTTTTCAATCTGCTCATCAGCTTTGGATGATGATGCAACTTTTTGGCTGGGCCAAAAGATTTAAAGTAGAAATGTAAATTTTATCAAAAAAGACATCCACATATTACTCATCGGTCCAGTGACCAATGTCGCAGCCAATTTGATTGGAGGTGCTACCGTTTCTTTCGGGCATTTGATAGATTATATGGAAGACCATCAGGAAAAGTATACGCTGATAAATACCCAATATTTTCTACAAGGCATCCAACGATATCTAAATCCGCTCTACGTCCTCTTGCAGATTTTAAAAAACGTAGCGACCGTAGATGTGGTTTTTCTAAACTCTAGTAGGGGAGGAACCAAGTATTTATCGCCTTTATTATTTGTCTTAGCAAAAGTGTTTCGACTCAAATTTGTCTTCCGTCCCTTTGGTGGAAATATCAAGGATTATACGGCCCAATACAATGGATTCCAAAAATGGATTTTTCAAAATACCACCTTGCGAGCGGATCTCTTTTTTTTGCAAACCAAAGAGCTGATGCAATTTTATGCCACGCAGGCCAAAAATACGATGCAGTTACCAACTTCCAGAGAAGAACCGGTCGAAAAACTCCTCCGAGGAACGCTGCCTTTTTCAAAGCGATTTGTGTATCTCGGATATGTCAATGAGGCAAAAGGCATTGACCATGTTTTGGAAGCGGCCAATCAATTAGGAGCGGATTATACGATTCATATTTATGGACCGATTAAAGAGGAGAAGTACAAAGAAAAATTTGCCACAGAGAAAATTAATTATCAAGGCGTTTTGGCGAAAGAAGAAGTTTTAAAAACTTTAAAAGAATACGATGTGCTCCTATTGCCAACTTTCTATCAAGGAGAAGGTTATCCGGGGGCGATTATCGAAGCTTATAGTTTGGGTTTGCCCGTGATAACGACGCAATGGAAAGCAATTCCTGAAATTGTACAAGACGGTAAAACAGGGTTTTTAATTGAGCCCCAATCAACAGCCGCACTCGTCGCAGCTATTCGGCATTTTTCGGTAGATAATTATAGTCGATATAGTGAAGAAGCTCGACGTTTTTTTTTAGAAACATTTAGCGTCACCAAAGTGACGGGGCGAGCAATAGATCAAATCAAAAAACTTTTTGAAGTTTCTTAGGGAATTTCAAACTTAATGAAAAGCAATGATGCAACATGTACTAATTACCGGTGGAGCAGGTTTTATTGGTAGTTCTTTGGCGGAGCAACTCGTCAAAGAAAATTATCAAGTAACGGTTATTGATAATTTTGATCCCTTTTATCCTAAAGAGATCAAACAAAGAAATTTGTCCAACCTTTTGGGGCTATCCAATTTTATATTTAAGGAAGTAGATATCTGCAACTTAGAAGCTTTGCGGCAAGAATTGGATGGTGAATACGATGTGATTGTGCATGTCGCTGCTAAGGCAGGTGTACATGCGTCCATCAAAACACCCGTTGCTTGCCAGCAAGCCAATGTGATGGGGACCCAACACTTATTAGAGATCGCCAAAGAAAAAGAGGTGAAACAATTTGTCTTCGCTTCTTCGAGTAGCGTCTACGGAGTCAACCCAAATGTCCCGTGGAAAGAAACGGACCAAAATATGATGCCGATCAGTCCTTATGCCAGTAGCAAATTGTCTTGTGAATTATTAGGCAATGTCTATACCCATCTCTACGGCATCCGTTTTATTGCTTTGCGATTTTTTACGGTTTATGGTCCTCGACAAAGGCCAGATCTGGCCATACATAAGTTTGCCAAGAAGATTGTCAACAAAGAACCGATTCCGATGTTTGGTGATGGGAGTACTAGAAGGGATTATACTTTTATTGAAGATACGCTTAGGGGAATTCGCGCAGCAATGGACTATACGGATACCGATTATGAAATCATTAATCTAGGCAATCATAGAACTGTTTCGCTCAGCGAAATGATCGCAACGATCGAAAAAGTTTTTGAAGAAAAAGCGATCATCAATCAACTGCCCATGCAGCCAGGAGATGTTCCACAAACTTATGCAGATATTTCCAAAGCAAAACGCTTGCTGAATTATGAACCCAAAACAAGCTTTGAAGAAGGCATCCGCTATTTTAAAAACTGGATGATGGCTAGCGAAACCAGCGATTTATGAAGGGACAGATATTTTTTATTGTAGGGGTACAACGATCCGGGACAACCTTACTTTCTTCGCTCCTAGGCAAACATCCTGATATAGCGATGGAACCCAATTCGATTGGATTTAGAATCGTGACTTGTTTTAATAATTTCTACGATCTGCTTCCGCATAATTTGGAGCACAGTAGAAAAGAAGTAATGGCTTGGCTTATTGAAAATGATGATAAAGGGAGATTGGCGAAGATCATAGATTACGAACACTTGGAAGAGTACGCGACCATTCGAGATTTGATTGAACAATCGATTGCTAAAAAGTTGGCAGCGAGCGGTCAATTAATCTGGGGCGATAAATCTCCGAACTTACAGCATTTTGCTAAAGACCTAATGCTCTTGATTCCGGAAGCAAAGTTTTTGCACATCGTGAGAGATGGCCGCGCCAATGCCTATAGCATGTCTAGTCGATCTTATAAAAACCTTCGTTTGAGTGCTCAGGAATGGGTAGATGGAAATGTATATGGAGTTTTGAATCAAGAAATCTTAGGAGCAGAACGCTATAAATTATTGAAGTACGAAGAGCTATTGCAAGCACCTGAAAAAGAACTACGAGCGGTTTGTGATTTTCTAGCAATAGACTATGTAGCAGAAATGCTTGACTTGTCAGATGATACTTTGCCAGAAGAAAAAAAATATGTCAAAAGTTTTTTTGATCGCTCAAAGATTGATAAATGGAAAGAACAATTATCCGCTTCTGAGATCGAAAAAATAGAAACGATTCAAGGACCTTTACTAAGACAGTTGGACTACGAATTAGCGGCTCCAAAAACTTTGAAATACCAGCAATTGCCTTTGTGGAGACGCATCGGATACAATCAGATGGATAATTTAAAACAACTCTTTAGAGGAAAACAAATAGGGATGAAGGGAAAGGAAAAAGTAGTTTTGAAATTCTCCCTTAAAAATAGAGTGTATAGTTTTTTGACCGTATGGATCAGAGATTTTGTGCATATGCGAATCTTTAAATCTTGGTTTAGTAGATATTTTTATACAGAGAAATTTTTTAAAAAGAAAAAATAACCAAACGAAACAGCCCCCAAAAGAAAAATACACATATGAAAATCATCAATATCGTTGGCGCTCGGCCAAACTACATGAAGGTTGCTCCTTTGCACCGAGCCTTTCAAAAATACGCAGACATTGACTCCAAAGTAGTGCATACTGGTCAGCACTATGATGAACGAATGAGTAGCATTTTTTTCGATCAACTGGGCTTGCCAAAACCTGATTATTATTTGGGCGTTGGGAGTGGTTCTCATGCGGTGATTACTGCCAAAGTCATGGTCGCTTTTGAGAAAATTGTCTTGGAAGAAAAACCCGATATGGTTTTGGTCGTAGGAGATGTCAACTCTACTTTAGCATGTGCTTTGGTGACAAAGAAAATGAATATTCCACTGATCCATGTAGAAGCAGGTCTGCGGAGCGGAGACCGAAAAATGCCTGAGGAAATCAATCGTATTCTAACCGATAGCATTTCCGATTATTTATTCGTCACCGAAGAAAGTGGAATGACTCACTTGGCTAAAGAAGGAGTGCCTTCTGAAAAGATTTTTTTCGTTGGCAATGTGATGATTGATTCTCTTTGTCAATATCGAACAAAAGCGAGTCAGTTGACTTTGTTGGAGGATTTGAACATCCAAGCTAAAGACTTTGTACTCCTGACCATGCACCGACCTTCCAATGTCGATAAAGTGGATAAGGTAGCCACCATTTTGGAGGTCATCCGTCAAGTCAGTGAATTAAAAACAGTCGTTTTTCCCATTCATCCACGAACCGAAAAACAATTAAAAAAATTCAATCTTTATCAGAAATTAGAGGCCATCCCAAATCTCCTCTTGCTAGAACCTCAGGGCTATCTAGAGTTTATTCACCTCATGGAAAATAGTGCGGTGATCATCACCGATTCTGGTGGGATTCAAGAAGAATCTACCTTCTTAAAAATCCCTTGTTTGACCGTGCGTAGCACCACCGAAAGGCCGATCACCATCACTATGGGTTCCAATGTGTTGATTCCTGAGTTGGCGGTAGAAGGGATTATGAATGCTTTTAAAACAGCGCTAGATCAGGAAAGTCAAGATGCTTTTCAGGTGCCTCCTTTATGGGATGGCAAAGCCGCAGAAAGAATAGCGGTTTGCATTCGAGAAGAATATCAAAAACTCGCTTCTTTGTCTGCTAAAAGCGAAGCAAACAATTATGCTTAATGTGATTTTACGATATTATCATACGCTAAAATATCTGCAGTGGGTGCAAATCAAATATCGATTGCGCTATCTGTTGGCTAGGCCCAAATGGGCCACTTTTGCGAGTAAGGCCAAGACGGTAAAGGTGAAAACGCAAGTTCTAAAATTGGATGCTGGAATAAAAAGCCAAAGGTCTTGGATGGGGGGACAGGAATTTCAATTTCTAAATATTAAACAGCAATTCCCCCAAACAATCGATTGGAATTTTGGAGGGCATGGAAAACTTTGGACCTATAATCTCAATTATTTTGATTTTCTCCAACAGGAAAATATTACGCGAGCACAAGGTCTTTCTTTGATCCATGATTTTATAGACCAAGAGAAAAATAGTAAGGATGGAATGGAGCCTTTTCCCATTTCTCTGCGCTTACTTTCTTGGACCAAATTTATTCAAAAATACGAGATCGTCGATTCCCGTATCGA
>CAYQRA010000379.1:0-6854 GCA_964419315.1 uncultured Saprospiraceae bacterium
GGATTTATAGATGGTGCTTGTTGGGAAATTGAACGTTGTGTGGAGGAATTGGGTCTACAAGTGCTTTGTTTGCCAACGCATTATATGGATTCTATTGGCACTTGGCGAAGTATTTTTGATCAAGAAATTCAACCTATTTTAGAACTAGCGGATAAATACAAATTGGCTATAGAAATTCACCCTTATGATGGGGAGAAATTCATCCATTTACCCAATACTGCTTGGCGGTTCCATTTGGTATGGATGCTGGCACAATGCGCAGATGCCTATCATTTTTACACCTTACATGGCTATCAAGAGAAATACAAAAACATCAGAGTTTGCTTCGCCCACGGCGGTCAATTGACCCAGATTAATTTGGGAAGACGCATCCAAGGATTTGATGGTCGACCGGATCTCTTCGAAGGTATGACGCATCCGCGAAAAGCAGTTGGCCACCCCAATATTTATTTCGATACCTTGGTGCACGATACTTTTTCCCTCGAACTAATGGTCAAAAGACTCAACGGCACCAATCAAATTATCATGGGCTTGGATGATCCTTATCCGCTAGGAGAAATGGAAAGTGAACCACAGTCTTCTTACCCTGGAAAATTATTGGATTTGGCTTTGGAGGAATCCATTATCAATACCACCGATTATAATGAAATCTGGGAAGACAATGTCTTAAGATGGCTAGGTGCAGAGCACGATTCCTCTTTTAGAGAACGAATTGGCTTGCAGAAAATGTCCAAATAAACATCATGACGATTAAGACCAAACAATACGAAAATAATTTAGCCTTCGCTAAAAAAATGGATGCTGCTGATCCATTGCGCAAATATCGCGATCAATTCCATCTGCCTTTACAAGCGAATGGAAAACCACACATTTATCTTTGTGGAAATTCTTTAGGATTACAACCCAAAAGTACCCGCGCAGCTATTGAACAAGAATTTCAAGATTGGGAAAAATACGGAGTCGAAGGACACACGCATGCTAAGAATCCTTGGATGCCTTATCACGAGTTTTTGACAGAAGCGATGGCCACTATTGTGGGAGCAAAACCGATTGAGGTAGTGGTGATGAATACCCTATCCGTCAATCTTCATCTGATGATGGTCTCGTTTTATCAACCCACGCCTAAGCGCAATAAGATCGTCATAGAATACGATGCCTTTCCTTCTGATAAATATGCAGTCGCTTCGCAAATAGAATTTCATGGTTACGATCCCAAAGATTGTTTGATCGAATTGCGCGCAAGGGAAGGAGAGGAGTGCCTACGAATGGAGGATATCGAAAAAGTGATTGCAGCGGAAGGAGAGGAGATTGCTTTGGTGATGTTGGGGAATACCAATTATTATACGGGGCAGTTTTTTGACATGAAGCAGATTACTGAATGGGGACATGCGAAAGGCTGTATGGTCGGTTTTGATTGTGCGCACGGTGCAGGAAATGTCAACTTGGATCTCCACGATTCGGGAGCGGATTTTGCGGTTTGGTGTTCGTATAAATATCTGAATTCTGGCCCTGGTAGCTTGGGGGGATGTTTTGTACATGAGCGGCATGCTCATGATAAAAAAAGGCCTCGTTTTGCTGGTTGGTGGGGGCATAATAAAGAGACCCGTTTCGGGATGCGAGATGGCTTTGATCCGATCCCCGGAGCAGAAGCTTGGCAATTGAGTAATCCACCTATTCTATCCATGGCTGCAATTTGGGCGTCCTTGAAAATTTTTGTAGAAGCAGGAATGCCACAACTAAGAAAAAAGGCGGATCAACTCACCGGATATTTAGAATATTTAGTCGACGAACTTAAAGACGAGCGGATTAAAATCATTACGCCAAGAGCCATTTCCCAAAGGGGAAGTCAACTGTCTGTTCAAGTTAAACAGGCAGATAAAAAACTATTTGAAAGAATAACAAAAGCCGGAGTAATTGCAGATTGGCGAGAACCGGATGTGATTCGCGTCGCTCCAACTGCTTTGTATAATTCCTTTGAAGATGTTTATCTTTTTGCTGAAATTTTAAAACAAGAATTGAATAATGACTAAAGAGAAAAGTATAATTATAGTAGGGGCTGGACTCTGCGGAACTTTATTGGCGGTACGTTTGGCGCAAAAAGGATTTAAGGTAAGTTTGCACGAAAAACGAGGAGACATGCGCTTGGAGGAAATAGATGCTGGGCGGTCTATCAACCTAGCTTTATCGAGTCGAGGCTTGATGGCTTTGGAGCGAGTGGGCATTAAAGAAGCGATTTTAAAAGAGTGTATTCCAATGCATGGCCGTTTGATTCATCCTTTGGGAGGAACGCCGTTTTTATCGCCTTATAGTGGTCGCAAAGAAGATTATATCAACTCTGTTTCTCGTAGCGGTTTAAATATGGCTTTATTGGATAAAGCAGAAGCTTTGGAAGGCATTACGTTATGTTTTAATAGCCAATGTAAGGCGGTTGATTTAGAAAACGCTAAAGCAACTTTCGAAGACAGACAGACGGGAAAAATAGTGGAAGAAGAAGGAGCTGTGGTTATTGGAACGGACGGTGCCGGTTCGGTGGTTCGGAAAAGTATGATGGCTAAAACGACTTCTTTATTGTTTAATTATTCTCAAAATTTTCTGCGTCATGGCTATAAGGAACTAAGTATTTTGGCAACCGAAAGTGGTGGCTTTCAGATTGAGAAAAATGCCTTGCATATTTGGCCACGCGGAAAATATATGATCATTGCACTCCCCAATTTAGATGGTAGTTTTACGCTGACCATGTTTCATCCATATGGTGGAGATGTTGGTTTTGATAATTTAAAAACCAAAGACGATGTTCGTGCTTTCTTTGAAGAACAATATCCCGAATTGATCCAATACACGCCGCATTATTTAGAAGATTATTTTAATAATCCGGTAGGAACCTTAGGGACGATCAAATGCTATCCTTGGCAGGCTTATGGTAAGGCTTTGATTATGGGAGATGCCTCTCATGCGATTGTACCATTTTATGGACAAGGGATGAATTCTTCGTTTGAAGATGTGCGGGTGTTTGACGATGTATTGGAGGAGTATGGAGAAGACTGGGAGAAAGTTTTTTATCATTTTCAGGAAGCCCGAGTGGGCAATGCGGATGCCATCGCTGATTTGGCAATCGATAATTTTCATGAAATGCAAGATCGAGTAGATGATGCTGATTTTATGAAGAAACGAAAGATTGAAATGCAGTTGGAACAACAGTTTCCAGATTATTATTCAAAATATTCTTTGGTTACTTTTCAACCGAAAATGCCCTATATGGAAGCCATGAAACGCGGAAGGGCACAGGATGATCTTTTATTAAAAATCTGTAGTCAGCAAGATTTAGCAGCTATTTCTCTATCAGATGTACATCAACAGCTGATGGCACTTGCGAATCACTAGGAAAGGGGATGGTTGGTATGGAAAAGGAGAATTGACTTCCTTTGCCGAATTCCGATTCGATCCAAATTTTACCGCCATGCAACTCTACGATCTTTTGACAATGGGAAAGTCCGATTCCCGATCCTTCAAATTCCGTGCGGGTATGTAATCTTTGGAAAATACCAAAAACTCTCTCTTGATCTTTTTCACGGATACCAATCCCATTATCTGCCACGCTAAAAACCCATTTGTCTCGGTCGTGATAGGCTGCAATTTTGACATAAGGCATTCGGTCTTCGGGTACAAATTTTAAAGCATTGGAAATCAAGTTTTGAAATAATTGCCGAAGTTCTAAAGGGTAGGCCATTAATTCGGGCAAATGACTAACCTCAATAGTCGCTTTCTTTTCCAAAATACTACCCAACAAATCGGATTGAATTTGTTGTACCAGTTCCAAGCAGTTGACCTGTACCAATTTTCGATTACTTCCGATTTTTGAATAATCGAGTAAACCCCTAATCAAAGTTTTCATCCTTTTGGAGGCATCAATAATTAACTCCAAATTGATCAAAGAATCTTTGTCCAAATGCGCATTGTTATTTTTAGCAAGAATTTGAGAAAAACTGATTACGGTGCGCAAAGGTTCTTGCAAATCATGAGAAGCGATATAATTGAATTGAGCCAATTCTTTGTTTTTTTCTTCCATCAATTTTAGTCGGTACTCCGTTTCCATTGCTTTCCGCAAATCCTCTTTGGCCAACTCCGTTTCTTCATGCAAATAGAGTAGGCCATATAGGATTTCTTGTTCCATCTCTCCTTTGGCAGACAAAATCGTCTCCTCATCGATTCTGCAAACTCCTTTCGATATATCGAGAATGTGTTGGAATAGATTGCTCAGAAAATCTTCAAGACTAGACTTCATAGGTGGTACGCTTTAACAAATTATTTGCTTTTTTTAAGGCTTCTTCTTGATTCTTATGGACAGAATGGTGAGAATGCTCTATTCCATACATGACAAATCTGATCACCGAATTGGTCAGATTGTTTCTACCCGTGATATAGGCACAATGGCGGGGCTTATCTTGCATTTGTAAAAATCGCTGATTAATGGTTCTTATTGTTTTGGCACTTGGGCGAGCGGTATTGCTTACATTAATAATTAAGACAAAATCTTCCATGTCCTTGGAAAGAAATTCCATTTGATCAAAATTAGTATTGATGGAAAATGGTGTTATTAATGGCAGTTCATCAACCCAGATTAATCTATCCTTAAAGATTCTACTTCTTTGCTTGATGGCTTGGATTTCTGCAAAGGTACTGTCCTCGTTGTAAAACTTTTTTTCGATCATGTGTTTATTTGTTTGGGGTACTCCTTTTAAAACATCTTACAATAAGAGCACGTTCTATAGTATACACAAATAAGTCTGTCAATGTTGCCTAATAGAATGAAAGAGTGTTACTTTTTTTTAGAATTGTTCGATAATAAATAGAATGCTTAGAGACATAAAAGTCTGATAAAAAGAATCTTTTATATTATTATCATAAATATTTGTAAAAAGAAGGTGGTCACCTGATAATCAATTTATGTATGCATAAAATATAATATATAAAATTATTTTTATTTTTGAACTATTCGTAATTATTATTTTTCAACTTCCACTAGTTTTTGGATAAATACAGAAAGGAACTAAATTTGCAGGATCAAAAGATATGTCCGCATAGGATTTTTATAAAAACTTAGAAAATGATTCCAGAAATACCGAAAAACAAGCGATTTATGAATACCTCAAGTTTAGCGCCGATGATTTTGCTCCGCAAATGCCTTTTGGTTTTTTTCGCCTTATCTTTATTTAGCTGCGGAAATTCCAATGTTGATACGCAAAAATTATTTACCGATAATTTTGAACCTATAGAAATGGTACTGCCCGATCGAGATCTTACAGACAAATCCAAGGATACGCCATTGTATAATCAGGCACGGTCAGAATATGCAGGTGGGGAATATGCCGCTGCGAGCGAAAGCTTTGCCAAGCTTTCTGAGGACGAACCAAGGTCTTTGGCCTACCTTTACTTTCATGGAATGTCTTTGTTGGCTAGTGATCAAGCAAAATTATCTATTCCTGTGTTTGAAAAACTGCTTGCTGCGCCCAGAGTAAGTCTCGTTATCCAACAATCTCGCTGGTTTTTGGCAATGGCCTATTTGAAAACCAATAATACGGCTAAAGCTAAGGAAATGCTACAAAGCATAGAAGAGGGGCAATATAATTACGCTGAAGCTAAAACTCTCCTTGGAAAAATGTAAATTGGTCGATGGCTAATAATTACCCCAATACCCCCTTGCTTAGAAAATTAGGGATCAAGGAAAAATTCCGTTGTTGCTTTCGTTATGCACCAACGGAATTTTTTGATTTATTGGGCCCATTACCAGAGAAGGTAGTTCTTTTAGAAAGGGGAAAAGAGTTGGATTATATCCATTTATTTGTTGATTCTGATGCGGTACTCGAGCGAGATTTTCTAAAGCTTAAAAAACGCATGAAACCAGCAGGGATGTTTTGGATTAGTTTTTATAAAAAAGCCTCAGGAAAAAAAACGGATGTCAATGCGAATATCATTCGAGGTACGCTAAGGAATGTAGGAATGATTGATGTAAAAGTCTGTTCCATCAATGAGGACTGGTCGGCGATTAAATTTATGCTGCGCAAAGAATGGAGAGGATAAAGCTGGAACGCAATTTTTAGCTTTTAGACAAAAGAATCAAATGGGTTTCGGTCACTCCTTTCTTTCTCGGAAATTCTTTGCGGATGACTTGTACTTCCCCAAAATCCTTGGCTTCCAATTGATGGATCAAATCTGCCAAAGAATGATAGTAAACAAAGGTCTGATCTCCTGTACTTGCTGTTTGGAAAGCTGATTTTTGATAATCTCCCTCAATGGTACTCAAGTATAAAATTCCGCCTGGCTGCAATAAAAGCTTAGCTGATCGGATCAGAAAAGCCACATCTTCCTTGGCTAAGTAGGGCATACAAAAACCTGCTATAATCGCGTCAAATTTCTCCGTCAATTGATCCATTTCCCGCACGTCCATTATCTTAAATCTGGCTTGTGGATTATTACATTTGGCCAATTCAATCATCTTAGGAGCGATATCTGTAGCCAAGATTTCGAAGTCAGGTCGCCTGTTGAGCAAATATCGAGTAATATTACCCGGACCACAACCAAGTTCTAAAATGGAAGGATTTTTCACTTTAAGTTGTGCACAGAAAAGATCATAAGAATCGTCGTACAAATCCAAGTCCATAAATTTTTCCTCATAAAGCTTAGCTACTTTATTCCAAGTCTTAAAGGTGATTTCATAAGAATCCATTCTAAAGCGTTTTGTTTCTTATACAATCCAAGAAAAGAGCCCCCAAAATAAAGAGAATTACACCCATAATTGCTATTTGCCCCCCCCAATAAACCATTCTAAAACTCCACTAATACCCAATACCCAATAA
>CAYQRA010000380.1:0-6823 GCA_964419315.1 uncultured Saprospiraceae bacterium
AGCATTACTTTTATTCAGCCAATTACTGACAGCCCAGATTACCGTTACCAAACACGACTTAAGTGCCTTTCATTCCAAACCAACAACCCGATCTATTGCTCAAGCAGCAGATGGACAAATGTATGCGGTCTTGGTCGATTATTTTTATAGTGGTGATGGGAAGGTTTTGGTAAAAAATGATGGCTCTGGTTGGGCTAGTATGACTCCTCCTTGCGAAGATTGTGTTTTAGAAGTGATTTCGACTCCGATGGGCGAAATTTGGTTGGGTACGAATGTAGGACTTTATCAACTAAATGCTGATGGAATGACTTGGGATTTGGCTTTGGCGGATACCTATGTTTCTATTATGCATTTTACGCCATCTGGTAAATTTTATTTTGTAGATAGGGATGGATTAGCGACTTGGGATGGAACGAACGTGGTGACTTTTTATGGTTCAGGAACTCCGGTGACGACTTATGTCAATCAAATCGTTTCGGATAGTAATGATCGCTTATTATTGAGAAATGCGAGTAACCCTTTTGTTTTTGATGGGACCGATTTCGAATTCATTAGTGATTTTTACCTTCCCAATAGTATCGGGGTAGATGAGCAAGATGTTTATTGGGGCGCAAGTTTTCAAGAAGTCCTATACCTCAAAGATGGTGAATGGAAAGAAGACAATAATTTGCCTAATGTAATTGCCACTGCCGATGCCATGATTATAGACCGTGATTTTAATTTCTGGGTCCGCAGAGGAACGCAATACAATGATGGGGTGCTGTATCGCTATAATCGGAGCCTCAATGATTTGCAAAATATTGCCATCAAAGATCTGGATTCGGAACTGGAGGAAGATTGGAATCCTGCTTACTTCTTAGAAGATCGAGACGGAGATATTTGGCTTTCTTCTTCTGAGTCTGGGGTGTTTTACGAATTGCGTGGCCAAGATATGACTTCGAGTCTAAACCCCGCATTAAAAACTATTCAACATTTAAAATTAAGTCCTAATCCTATTGACGACCAACAAATATCCATACATATGAATTTAATCGAAAACAGTACTTTAAACATCAAAATCATCAATCCACTCGGACAGGTGATTCACAGTTTTGCTACACAAGATTGGCCCTCCGGGGAGCATCTGGAAAGTTTGGATTTGCCAACACTGACTGCTGGTGTTTATCAATTACAAATTACCACAGAGGAAGGAGAGCAGATGATGAGTAGTTTTGTGAAGCGTTAGTTTTTGGGAGGAAATTTAGGCGATACCTTCCAGAGATCGTTTAAATTATTTTACTTGTTGCTTCCATGAATTTTCCAGAAAAAAGAAAGCGGCTATCATTAAGGTAGCCGCTTTCTATTTATCTTAAAAAGGAAACTTTACATCTCTTCGAATTAGAAGTCCCTATCTTTTCTCAAAGTTGTATTGCCTAAGGTTTAATCAATTTCTTATTCTTCTGCATCGCATTCGGTGCTTTCTCTTTTACGTGTTTCTTAAAGACTTGAAAGCGACTTGGCAATTCCTTGACCGGCCAGTTGTTATTGCTTTCATCAATATCAGCTGTTTCTTGGTAAGGGTCTATCACAATGGCTTTGACTTCTTTGTCTTTTACAAAAACCTTGGTAAAATTATTTTCATTCTTTCGCCAGATTTGCACGGGTACCCGCTCAATCTCTTTGGTCCCATCTTCAAAAGTCCACTCGATAATCACTGGCATTACCAATCCTCCTTTATTGCTAAAATGCAATTCATAATAATTTTTATCCCCAAACATTTCCTTCTTCTCCTTTTTGCTAAAAGTTTCTTCGTGCAGTAAGGTCGTTTGGGTTTCGGTAGTATCTCCTGTTTCCCAAGGTTTATAATCCGTATAAAAATCGCGTAGCTTGGGATCATTATCGATGGTAAATTCTCGACCTGATTCTCGGTTGATTTTTTGTGAATACGTTTCTCGAGGCTCTTTGATTTTTCTGGTTTGTGTCTTCGTTTGCTTTTTAGGATTTTTCTTCAAATCTACTTTGTACCATTTGATACTATCCAAAGAAATATCCGTCGCGTCGATGCTGTAAAACCAACCCCGCCAAAACCAATCAAGATCTACACCAGAAGCATCTTCCATCGTCCTAAAGAAGTCCGCCGGACTTGGATTTTTAAACATCCAACGTTGGCAATATTCTTTAAATGCCAAATCAAATAACTCCCGTCCCATTACCGTTTCCCGTAAGATATTGAGTCCTGCCGCAGGCTTGGTATAGCTATTGGGGCCAAAACCAATTTGATTGTCACCATGGGTCATGATGGGTTCGAGCATATCTTTGGGCATCTTCATATAATCCGTAATGGTAGAAGAAGCACCAAAATTAGATTTGTACTTATTGTCAAATTCACTCTCTGCCAAAAACTGTACAAAGCTATTAAGCCCTTCATCCATCCAAGTCCATTGACGTTCATCGGAGTTGATGATCATGGGAAAATAATTATGACCAACTTCGTGAATCACTACAGATATACAAGCGTTTTTTGCAGCTTCCGTATAAGTTCCATCTTCTTCTGCACGACCCGGATTAAAACAGATCATTGGATATTCCATACCATTAGAGGCTTCTACGGAGATCGCAACAGGATAGGGATAAGGGAAAGAAAATTTAGAATAAGTTTCTAAAGTCTGGACTACTGCTTTGGTCGAATAACGTTCATAAATCGGATAAGCTTCTTTGGCATAATAACTCATACACATCACTTTTTTCCCTGCTTCCGTCATATGCGGCATGGCATCCCAAACGAATTTTCGACTAGCCGTCCAAGCAAAATCACGGACATTTTCTGCCCGATAAATCCAAGTCTTGGTCTGTGTGCTTTTGGGCGCACTTTCCAAAGCTACCGCTTCCTCTAGCGTAACAATTTTTACAGGCTCTTTAGCCGTCTCTGCTTGTCGATAGCGACTCATCTGCGTAGGGGTCAACATCTTTTCATAATTTTGACATTCTCCCGTAGACCCCACCATATAATCTGCAGGAACCGTCATCTTAACATCAAAATCACCAAAGGTCAATGCAAATTCTGAGCGTCCAGTAAACTGCTGATTTTGCCAACCTTCCAAATCTGTATAAGCACACATCCGAGGATACCATTGCGTCATCGTAAATAGATAATTGCCATCTTTGGGGAAATATTCGTAGCCTCCACGTGGATAACTTGAAAAAGCATAACCCGATAGTTTAGAAAAAACGACTCGATCTACGATGTAATAATGCCACTTGACCATGAAAGAGAATTTTTCACCCGGTTTCAAAGGAGTAGGTAATTCGACCCGCATCATGGTATTATTGATGCGGTAAGTCAAAGGCTGGGCTTTGGTATCCGTTACCGCTTCGATATTGACACCGTGTTTGCCCATCTGCTTATAAGCTTCCAAGGCTTGCAAATCCAATTCGCTCATCGCTTCTTCTATGGTACTTGGGTCAAAGCGGTGACTGTAATTGTCTTTGGAAAATTGGTTTTCATCCAATTGCATCCAAAAATATTTCAAGGTATTGGGAGAGTTATTATAATAGGTGAGGGTTTCTTTACCATCCAAACGCTGTTCTTCTACATTGAGACTAGCTTCTATGTCATAGTCGCATTGTTGTTGCCAATAATCAGGTCCTGGCGCTCCATCCATTCCGCGAAAATTATTGGGTCCAGGAATCATCGGGTCAATGGCTTCGAATTTGTTGCCGTGATTAGAAGTATTTTGAGCAAAGGTCAAAAGAGGCAAGCAGAGTACAAGGCTCCATAAGACGGCTGCTTTGTGTTTTTGGAGAGAAAGAAGAATACGGATCATATCGTTGATTTTTGATTTTTCGCAAAATACAAAATGTGTGGAATCTAGAAAGAGAAATAGACGAAGGAAAGGGCAAGAATGGCTGAATGACGGGGATGGTGGTGCTTGGGATAGGGAGGAATGGTCTAAAAAGAAAAAGAATTCGATAAATTTATTAGAGCTTGCTTATCCAAAAACGACGGCTAAATCTACTTCAATTCCTAAAACCTGACAAGGAACCAATTCTCCCTTCATAAAAGGAGTTTTACGAAGCAATTGATAAACACTCCTCCCGCAAATCCATTTTCCAAGCCCACCTATTCAATATTTCCTTAATATTTCCTACCTTACCCCAGAAACCAACCCCACATCACCATGGCCACTATTCCCACGGTTAAATCTCTACTCTTTAATACTCGCTTAGTATACTTGGTCAAATACCAAGAGGTATTGCGGCATTTGGATAGTCCTGATGCCGATCTCAAAAAACTAGACCAGTCTTTTCACACTTTATTTGCCCATTGGGGCAATCCAAAATTTTGGACAGAAGATATTCCTTGGATAGCGGGTAAGACCGCTGATTTTATCCTGCAAGTCAATGAGGTAAACCCCGACTCATGCGATGATTTTAAAGTAGCGGCTTCTGCTTTGTTGAAACACTTTAAGGAAGATTTGCTCAAGGATGCTTTGGAGCGTACTGCTGTTACGGATACCTCCATGTGGAATCTTCGCATGCTCAATGCTTTGCGGATCACCTTACAACAGGAAGAGGGCAGAGTGACTTTTTTTAAAGGACAGGGACAGGACTTGAGCAAGGATGCGAAGTTTCAAGAGATGAATAAACACCAGCAGGACCTAGTGGCTACTTATCGAAATTTATTGACCAATAATTCGGTGGAGGCGACGGAGTCTAAAGTGGAGAATGTGAAAAAACGAGGCGTCCGAATGGAAGCGGAAACTGTTCTGGAAGCATTTCTTAATAAATTCCAAAAACTCTCTGCTTACCTCAATAAGCAGGTAACAGAGGTGGCTTTGATTCCTCATTTTGCAGTCGTCCCTTCTGAAGAAAATCAAAAAAGTATCAATGCTTTAGCTATCGCTTTGATCAAGATGGATCAACGGATTGGAACACTGGTTAGGGCAGGAAAAGACTTTACCAAGGAAGCAAATTTTGAGACGCTGAGTAGTGATCAATTGTCTTTACAGAATGCTTTTCGCAAAGCTTTGTATGGCAATACCATTACCGCTAGTTCTACCGATACTGCGGCCATTGACCAAATTACTAATTCGCTAACTGGTGTAGATGACCTGTCGGGAATGAAGACAAAGTACTTGGCACTTAATGAATTGATGCGTACTCACATTACAACGATCAACGGATAGAAAGAATCGTCTAGAAAAAATGTTTTCCCAAAAAATCAGCTATTAAAATGATGAAATTTTCTTTACCTATACTATGCTGTCTCTTCGCTTTTGCTCCCCTGCAAAATAGTTATGGACAAACTTTGGTGCAAGATACAGAGGAATTGCTAAGTGGCTTAGAACTATTGCAAAAGGCCAGTTCTGTTGGCAATGATTTTGCGACGGTCAATGCCACCGCTAAGGTCTTAGCGATTTTACAAAATTACGACCAATCTCTTTTGACAGATTCTCTGAATAATAATACTTGGAGTAATTTACTGGAGAATTATAAAAAAAATACCCTCGTACAAAAGGTTTTGCGAGAGAAGGATTTTGTTTTGCCAGATACCTTACCGCTTAATTTTTATCTAAGTTATGAGCAATGGAGGAAGGTAGAACGAAGTGGTAAAAGACAGAAAATATTATCGCTGCTGCATGCAGAAAAAAAAGTATCTCCTGCCAGTTATTTGTCGGTTCCCAATACCCTAGAAAAATACGCTTTGCCACCAGTGGATAATACAGCGAGCGCGCATTTGGCGGCTCAAAAAAGCAATGCAAATTTTAATAATGGGATACTCAATGCGACGGCAGTAATCGAAGGCTTATTTGAATTTGTCTTGGATCGGGCTAAAGATGAAGTGGTGATGAATTTTTTGGAAAAAATGCTGAACGATGAGACCCCCGGCTTAGACAAAATATTCCCAACGGTCGTCGGTCAATTTTCCAATAAAGCTTTTACCTATTCCAATTCCTTTATCGAAAGATTGCGACAAGCTTTTTATCAAGATATTCAACACCTTAGTGTCAATCTGCCCGTATTGCTATTGGAAGATGATTATTTTCGATCCTTGCAAAGTGAACCTGTAGCGTATAATTTTCTGGCGATTTATAGCATGATTGGAATGTCGATCAACGAGCTTCCGGTAGAAGAAATTATGCCGATTACGCATCGTTATTTACACCAAAGTTATGAAGAGGCGATGAAAGAGGTGAGTTTTGAATTGGCAGATAAAGCTTATGGACAAGAAGAGTATACCGTCTTGATCGAAAAAACTCGAACGACCTTAAAAGAACTCCAAAGTATCTATCAGGAATTGGATGAAGCGGAAGCCAAGCAAAAGCAAAGAATCACGACTTTGCAACAAAAATTTCCTTCTGATTTGGTTCCACCACTTGCCAATGATTATATACAAAAGTCAGCTTATGATTTGGAAGTTTTATTAGGTGGAGAAAATGGTCCGGCCTATGATTTGGGATTGCTGCCTTCCTTGTTGGAGGGGCGCTTGGATTCTACTTATATTTTGGGTTTCAATACTTTGAAATCTTATGATAAGTTTTTTGGAACGGAAAAAAATGAACGACAATGGCGAGCTGCTGGCTTGGAAATCACCCGCAATCTCAACGGTACTTGGTATCAAGACAATAGCATCGCAGCTATTTTTTACAACTGGCAAAAAGACCTTGCGGACTTTGTGCTTAGTTTGGATAAATGGGAAAATGCCATCGACCCAGACGGTGCTTTACAAGAGGCTGTCCAAAAATTCAATGGAGATCGAAATCGTTTGCTGACTACCATTGAGGCCACCAAGAAACATTGGTCGGCAGGAATCAAATACGATCAGGTATTGGCACTGGATCTT
>CAYQRA010000381.1:0-6806 GCA_964419315.1 uncultured Saprospiraceae bacterium
ACAAAATTCTATGTCACGACTTATGTATACACACTAGCTTTGCCGGCAGGCAGGCTCGTCGATACTGGGCATCGCCTACGTTTTTCGCCTTGCCTTAGCACAAAACCTCCTCTATCAAAATACAAAACTTATTTTTTGGCTTTTACTAACTACTTTGTAAAATACAATTTTTCTTTGGAACTTGTTAAAAAAAGAAATCATCTCCTTCCTATAAAGAGTAAATATTAGGAGAAAGTCCATTTTCAAACATTACGTATCGCTCGTTTGGAAAAAATTGATGCCCGCAAGAGAGACTTAGCGGATCAAGGTGGCAAAACCTTGGAGCTGGTGCATTTTACCACGTGGTTCTTGGTATTTTACAAGGAAAGGATAAACGCCATTGGGAACTCTCCTACCGCTATTATTGGTCAATCCATTCCATCCTTCCTCTGGCTGTTGTGTTTCAAAAATCATTTCGCCCCAGCGATTAAAGATCATCATCTGAAAATTCTGCAAACCTCTAAAGTAACCAACACCAACAAACTCTTCATTTTTTCCATCACCATTGGGTGTAAAGGCATTGGGTAAGAAGTAGGTGATCTCTGGAATAACATCTAGGTATAGTTCTGCCGTATCTCGACAGGTAAATTCGTTTTCTACAATCAAAGCGACCTTTTGCAAACCAGTATCTCTAAAGACAAAAGAAGCTTCTTGGCCATAGACAAAATCTCGATCATTGATGTACCATTCCCAAAACTCTCCCCCAAAAGATTTGTCATTGAAAGTGACTGCTGGAGAAAAATTACTGAGCCTTTCTGGCCTATAAGAAAAATCCGCAATCGGATTTGGAAACACGGTAATCCAGTCTTCCCAAGATTCTTCAATATAACATCCCAATGGAGAGGTAATCCCGATACTCAGCGAATACTCCCCGATTTCCGAATAGGTATGACTTGGACTTATTGCTCCACTGGATTCGCCATCCCCAAGATCCCATTCGACGGTATAAGTACTATCAATTGGAGAAGAAAGGTTTTCAAAAAAGACTTCCAAGGGAGTACAACCAGAAAAAAAACTAGGCTCAATAATCACTACCGCAGGCGCCGGAAACCAATTGATCACTTTTTGGATTTCGTCTATACAGCCATTCTCATCTATTACTTCTAGTCTTACCTCATGCAATCCGGGAGCATCAAATAAATGCATTGGATTCGGTTCTGCTCCAATTTTTCCATCCCCAAAATAATACTTGATGACTTCCAAATCGCCACTGGGAGAAACACTAAGGTCAGCAAAAGAAACTTCCCCAGCCACACAGGTATCATAGCTAAAAGAAAAATCAGCAGTTGGCTTTGGGAAAAGATTAATTTCAATCAAACCAGTATCTCGACAAAGGGAATTATTGGGGTTTAAAATCAAGCGACCTTCATAAGTGCCGTAGCCTGGAAAAGTATGTGTGACATCTTCATCAGAATAGCTTACCACCGCTCCATCTATAAAAAACTCCCACTTGTATTCGTCAATAAATTCTTTTATCGTACTAGTATTGATAAAGTCAATGGTTTGCTCCCCGCAGGCTTTGGCCAAATAGGTATTATCTGGCTCAAGACTAATGTGTTCTCCTTCCATACCGGTGCTAATTCGATCTTCACAATAAGTAACATTGAATTGAAAATCACGTCGAACGACACTCATTAAAACCCCATTGCGATATTCCGAAACACAGAGTCCAACAGCAAATTGTCCTTGCTGATTAGGGACGCCCAAAAGTTGTCCCGTGCTACTATTTATTCCAAATACTGGATCTCCGGGGATTGGTTCTAATTCAGAATAATCCGGTAAAAGAAAAGGAACTTTTCCATAAGGCGGAGGACAAGCCGGATCAGGTCGGAAGCCATCGCAAGCTTCCGGGTCTCCTTGTTCCCAAGCCCCTTTGATTCCTGCTCCTATCAGTGGAGAACATAAAGAATACACCAAATCATCACCATCTGGATCAGTGGCAGAGTGATCGACTTCGATCGGTCTATTAACACAGATAATCGCAGGCGGGTATTCGTTATAAACCGGACTTGAATTGCAGACAAGTTGTGCTGCAGGTAGTAACTCTATGGTAAAGGTTGCTCCAAGACGATCGGGAGTATCGATGTTGCTAATCGAGGCATTGCGGCAGCAACGCTGGTAGGTAATGTGATAACTTTCATTGGAGGTCGGCAAGTTGATATCAAAAGTATAAGTCCCCTCTTCGACGCAAATATCTGGTGGTAAAATAATGCAAGGATTATCAATGAGCGGCACTTCTTCGGGAAGACCATCTAAGAATACTTCGCGATTTTCGATAGTCGTATAGGGACCTAGATTGCCTCGATAAATAGTAATTGGTGCAGGATTGGCGAAAAAGTCATTGCTTTGGCTATTACAGTTTCGGTACATACTGAGGGTAAACCGATAATTTTGGGAGCCCAAACATTCATAAGATAAATAACCACCAACGATATGAGAAGCATCCACTATTACGGGTATACACAACAAAGAGAGAGTGATAAGTTGGTAAAGTGCTTTCATTCATTGGTTTGAGATGGATACCTCAACGTATTAAGGTCGCGAATCCATCGAGTTCAACTATTTCATTTCGAGCGCCGGTCAATTTTACTTTATACACATAGACCCCTCCGGGGCTTCGCCTTCCGGTATTAAATTTCTGGCCATTCCATCCCTGTTGGGGATCATTGGTTTCGAAGATCATTTCTCCCCAACGATTAAAAATCATCATTTCGAAAGACTTGATATTTTCAAAAACTCCAACGCCCACAAAAAATTCATTAAGGCCATCTCCATTTGGAGTAAAAGCATTGGGAAGGAAATATCGAAACTCTGGTACGACGTCAATATATTTGATCAGTGTATCTGTACAGCCATCTGGGTGTTCCACAATTTGGGTTACTTTTTGTACTCCCGTATCTGGAAAAACATAAACGGGATCAGGGATATAGGCAAATCCATCTTCCCCAAACTCCCAGGTCCAGAATGCAGAATTCACCGATTCATCACTAAAGAAAACCTCTGAATTGAAACTATTGACAATGTCTGGACTAAAAGAGAAACCCGCCTCCGGAGTCACTCGAACTCGAATCAGTTTGGTCCACCTACCAAAGGTGGTACAACCAATCGGAGAAACGATGTCTACAGAAATATCATAGACTCCGGGTTCTTCATAGACATGGACAGGACTGACGTCCCTACTAGTAGAACCATCCCCTAGCGTCCACAAAATATCATAGGTAGAATCGATTGGAAAAGAGAGATTATTGATGTCTACTAGTTGCGGGGCGCAGCCCAAAATCTCGGAGGGATCGACGATCAACGTAGCAGGTACAGGGTAGTAATTAATGACTTGAGAAAAGCTATCTATACAGCCATTATTATCTTCAATAGTTAGAGAGACCAAGTGATCACCGGGTTGCATGTAAAGATAGGAAGGACTTTCTTCATCAGAAACACCTCCCTCTCCAAAACTCCAAGACCAATTGACGATAGAATCAGCATCGGTAAAAGAAAGATCTGTAAAATCCACCTCCCCAGCGATACAGGTATCATAGGCCAAAGTATACTCTGCTCCTAAACCAGGATAGACCGTTACAACTATGTCGGCAGTATCTCCACAGATTTCTCCGGGATTGAGAAAAAGCTTTCCGGGGTAAGTCCCAATACCATCTGGAAAAGTGACAGTAGGACTCCATTCTGAATAAGGAACGTAAACCCCATTATTGCGGATATCGAATTCCCATTTAAAAGTTTCTATATTATCGACTTCCGTACTTCTATTATCCAAAAAGACGCTGTTATCTCCGCAAGAAATAACAAAAAAGGTATCTTCTGTTAGTATACTATTTTCGACAATTGGTAAGACCCTCGGTTGACAATCCGTAACATTGAATTGAAAATCTCTTCTCACCTCACTCATCAGGACGCCATTGCGGTATTCTTTGACACAGACTCCAACGACATATTGGCCGATAAATTCGGGTATCCCTGAAATAAATCCGGTATTGGCATCAATTTTCACCACCGGATTACCAGCCAAAGGTTTTAAGGCACTATAATCTGGCAATGCAAATATAACCGGATCAAAAGGTGGTGGACAACCAGGATTAGGGGAAACACCATCGCAATCATCTGCAGAAGATCCCGCAGGGCCATCCGCCGAGCCTCCAAGACCACCTCCCAAGGTAGGACTACAAAATTCATAAACTAAAACATCACCATCAGGATCGGTAGCAGAATGGTCAAAATCTACAGATTGCCCTGCACAAATTACGATAGGAGGAAAATCATTGAATACAGGACTATTATTACAAGCAGCTTGTGCGGCCGGGGTTACCTCAATATAATAGGTCGCTCCAGAAGATCGTGGATCAAGAATATTGGTAATGGTATTATTTCGGCAACAACGTTGGTAGATCACATAATAGCTCCTCGTAGAAGCCGGTAAATTAAGGTTCCAAGTGTAAACACCTTCCTCCACACAGATATTGGCCGGTACATTCATACAAGGCATTTCCTCAGCCGGAATTCTAAATGGAGGGCCATCCAATACCACATCCAATGGATCTCCTACTCGGGTGTATACAGATCCATCCTCTCGATATATCGTGATGGTAGCTGGAGAATCAAAAGGGGCACCAGATCCCGCACAATCCCGATAGACCTTCATGGTGAACCGATAATTATTCGACCCTAGGCATTCGTAGACGATATCGCCTCCAATAATATGCTTTGCTTCCACCTTAATGGAAAACATTAATAGTAGACAACAAAAGCCAAAAAATGGAATTAGGTTTTTCAAAAAATAAATATTTGTATGTTTCGGGCAATGTAAAATTCTGGACTCCAAGATCTGAGTAATGATCAAACAGTGGAGTTCGGTACTTGTTTAAGTTTCAGTAAGAAAGAGGATGCCAATTTAGAAGGATTGAATGGACAATTTGGCATTGAAGATCGTTCTCATCAAGAGCTTTAAAATAAACATTTTCAAAAGTCTTGCACTTATTTCACTAAAACTAACAGTTATTTAACACAATTGAAAATTTCCAGATTGTATTTTCGTTAAGGTATTATTCCAAAAAATGGAAAAATGCTTATTTTTTACATTTAGATTAAAGATTTAGGGCTTCATTGTCCTATTCACAGCAACTAATTAGTAACCAATACAAACAAAATATGTAATCACATGTATCCTTTTTATCAACCAACTTCGTATAATAGCTATGACTAAAACAAATCTAAACACTATTTCGGTGGAAAATGACAACCTAGAAGACATTATTGCAGTTTTGGACTCCGGTGGTCTAATTCTTTATCCGACAGACACCATTTGGGGCATTGGATGTGACGCAACCAATGCAGAAGCGGTTCGTAAAGTTTACGAATTAAAAAAACGCCCCTTATCCAAACCCTGTATCCTTTTGGTCGATACCCTAGATATGGCCAAGGATTACACAAGCGAAGTCCATCCGCGTATGCAAAATCTATTGCAGTACCACATTCGCCCCTTGACGGTGGTCTATCCCGAGGCCAAAAACCTGCCTTCTATCTCGATAGATAGTAGTGGTTCGGTAGCGATTAGAATCGCCCTCGGCGGCTTTGCTCAAAAACTTATTCAGGCATATGGTAAGCCATTGATCGCAACTTCGGCCAATATTAGTGCAGAACCTTTTCCTGCTAATTTTG
Organism: uncultured Saprospiraceae bacterium; assembly: GCA_964419315.1. Lineage (GTDB taxonomy): Bacteria > Bacteroidota > Bacteroidia > Chitinophagales > Saprospiraceae > CALLVY01. The sequence goes on from CAYQRA010000381.1 coordinate 5,707, forward strand.
GCGAAATTTCTTCTTCCGTCATTCAGGGAGTGGATTATGTGGTCAAAAGCCAGCAGTTTGATAAAGTGCAGAAGGAACCGTCTGTGATTGTAAAAGTTAATGGAGAAGGAGAATTTGAGTTTCTGAGGTAAGCTTAGAAATGGCCAAACAACAAAAGCCAGTTTAGTCGGTCGACTAAACTGGCTTTCCCATTTTATTCATAAAAAACAGATTACTTGATCAAACGATAGCCGATAACGATCCGCCCTAACAGATCCCCACTGAAAAAAGCAACAATCCCAGGATCTGCCGTCACAGTATTGTTGACGTCGAAAAACTGATTTTTCACAGCTCTTCCTAGTCCCAAATCAAAACCTAAGGTAAAACCACCATCAAAGACTGCTTTATAAGCAAATATTATTCCCAATCCAGTTCGCTTCCAAGTATAGGTTTCATCGATAAAATTATTGGTCAAATCTGTATCATTATAAGTTACTTCTTTGTACTTGGCATAAATTCCTAAAGCAAAGCCCTCTCCAATTTCCTTTTTAGAGAAATAGTATTTGGCCGCAAAAAAGCCTCGTAAACCACTTTTGCTAAATAAACCAAAACCAGTTTTTCCAAATTTGGGACCAGCTCCCAATTCTAAACCAACTCGGCCATTGATAACATATTCTAAAGAAAGATCCCCTGTCCCCAATAAGGTGCTTACTGGATCGAATTTTATATCCAATTGGGCAGTAGCTGCAAAATGGCTAAACCAGCCTAGACAAAGGAGTAATAGTAATTTTTTCATCGTTGTATCAATTTTATTCGTTTTTGGACAATGTAGAGGGACAATTCTCTCCAAGTGTTTTTTGCAAAACTAATTGCAAAGTTATCAAAATTTAGAGATCACTAGGAATTTGATCGAATCCTTAATACGGGTTTTAGCTTTGCCTAAAATCAGATCAAAAAGTCTTAAACCCCCGTTAAAAGGAGCTTATTTGAAACTTGACAATACATTTATTGTTAAAAAATACTATATTTAACAATAATTTTATTGTCAAGCAGGATAAAAGCATAGAAATGAGAAATATCGTAGGTCAAACTCCGCGAGGGAGTGATTTTTATCAAAGAGA
>CAYQRA010000382.1:0-6802 GCA_964419315.1 uncultured Saprospiraceae bacterium
GTTCGCTCATTTCAAGCGCTGTCGCACTTGACCCTTCGGGATCATTCGCTTATCTTTTGAGATCATTCAATTATGCTTATCTTTAAGCTATGTTGAAAACAGAGGACCTGGCTTTTTCTTATCGTGGCGAATCCACCATCCATTTTCCTGATATTCATTGTCAACGTGGCGAACAATGGCTTTTACTTGGGCAGTCTGGTAGTGGTAAGACGACTTTGTTGCACCTGCTCGGTGGATTGCGTACCATCCAAAAAGGAAAGATAGAAATTGATAATACCGATCTAAGCCAACTCAAGGGCGCTGCACTCGATCATTTTCGTGGACAAAATATTGGAATTGTTTTTCAAGAAGCTCATTTTGTGCGCTCCCTAAATGTCATAGATAATTTATTGCTGGTACAAAAACTAGCAGGTCGTTCCACTGACCTTCCACATATCAAATCAATTCTAGACCGACTTCACCTTTCTCATAAATTATACGCTTCAGCCGAAAACCTGAGTCAAGGTGAAAAGCAACGCATCGCTATTGCCCGAGCCTTAGTCAATAAACCCGGATTGATTTTGGCCGATGAACCGACTTCTGCCTTGGATGATAGCAATTGCTTGGAAGTGATCCAATTATTGGAAGAACAAGCACGAGAAGAAAATGCAGCATTACTCATCGTCACCCATGACAATCGGTTGCGGGAAGTTTTTAAAAAACAGATCGTTCTTTGACCATCCGACAAAGGAAGCTTAGGAACAGAGGGAACTAAATTTACGAGTCAATCCAAAAGAAACAAACAACATATTCTGATTTTAAGTACCTAATAAAATGAATCTCCTCAAACTCAGTTGGAAAAACTTGACCTACAAACCGCTCAATATGATATTGAGTTTGATTTTGTTTGCATTGGGTACTGGCCTCGTGGCACTATTGCTTTTACTCAATACCCAATTGCAAAAACAATTCGAACAAAACCTAGCAGAGGTAGATTTGGTGATTGGCGCAAAAGGAAGTCCCTTACAATTGATCTTGAGTAGCATGTATCATATTGACACACCAACCGGAAATATTTCTGTCAAAGAAGCCCGACCCTTTCTCAATCCCAAACATCCTCTAATCAAGCAAGCGGTACCACTATCGATGGGCGACAGTTACCAAGGTTATCGGATTATAGGAACGACCTATGAAATACTTGAATTTTATAAAGCGAGTATAGGAGAAGGAAAGTTATGGGAAAAAACTTTTGAAGTAACGCTTGGGGCAAAAATCGCAGAGGATCTAAACTTGAAACTTGGAGATAGCTTTAAAAGTTCACATGGTTTTGTCATTGATGATAACCTCACTCATGAGGATGCGAGTTCTTTTGTAGTGGTTGGGATTTTAAAAAGTACAGGTTCTGTTATTGATCAATTGATACTAACGGATACCAGAAGTATTTGGGAAGTACACGATCATGGTGGACACGAACATTCAGAAGAAGCTTCTTCCGAAAACCACAATCACGATCATGCACACGATGAGCATGGCCATCATCATGATCATGCCGCTCCTACTCCGGAGCCGAAAAAATCTTTTTTAGAAGAACCCGATCAACAAATCACCTCTCTCCTCTTGCGGTTTAAAAATCGAGGCTATCAGTCGCTCAATATGCAGCGCAATATTAATGAAAATACCGATCTGCAAGCGGCGACTCCTGCAATAGAAATCAATCGACTCTATTCCATGATGGGCGTAGGAACGGACACCTTAGAAGTATTGGCGCTGGTGATTGTATTGGTTTCTGCTTTGAGCGTTTTTATTGCCTTGTTTAGTTCCTTAAAAGAACGCAAATATGAATTGGCATTGATGCGGGTGTCGGGGGCCTCGCGTGGCACCTTATTTACCTTGTTGATATTAGAAGGTATTTTGTTGGCAATCCTTGGTTGTCTCCTTGGTTTGTTGTTGAGTCATGGGGCGATGAGCTTGTTGTCGGGCTATTTGGAAGAATCCTATCGTTATCCATTTACGGGGTGGATGTTTTTGAAAGAAGAAGTTTGGTTGATTGTTGGAGCATTGATTATTGGTTTTTTGGCGGCTTTAATTCCTGCAATTCAAGCTTCTAGGACGGATATTTCGGAGACTTTAACGAGTTCTTAATAGAAGAAGCTATTTTTTAGGCCTAACTTAGGGGTAAGTAAGTAAAACGAAGAAAAATGAAGAGTAAAATCTATTTATTGGCTTTGGCTTTTTTGCTGTCAGGATTGAATTTGTCTGCTCAAACAGAAGCAGCTGCAACGAATCCGAGTATTTGGAAAACATTGGCTAAGATTACCTATAAGAAGCAATTTGATGAATTGATGGGCTTTAAAGTAGATGTGCCCGTATTTAGCAAAGTAGTCAAGGAATTGGATGGAGAAGAAATCACGGTGCGAGGATACATTATTCCGATTGAAGGCTATAAAAGTCACACGGAATTTATATTATCTGCTTATCCTTATAATATGTGTTTTTTCTGCGGCGGAGCGGGTCCCGAAACCGTTATGGAAGTAAGCGCCTTAGAAGGCATAGAATACACTGCCGAAGCAATTCAAATCAAAGGAATCCTTCGCTTGAATGATTCTGATATCAACAAAATGATGTACGCTTTGGAACAGGTAGAATTGGTTCAATAAGAAGTTTTTAAACAACTTCTAAAATAAGAAGCTAAAGATGTTCGACTTTTTTGGTAAAAAAGAAAGATTGCGTGGAGAAGCTATGGAACAGATGGCAAGGCAGCTGGGGATGAATTACACGACTAAAGATGAATATGGCTATAAGTCTTTATTAGGCGACTTTAAATTATTTAGAAAAGGAACAGGTAGGAAGATTCTCAATTTCCTCCAGAAGAAAGAAGAAGAATTAGACTTGGAAACTTTTATCTTCGACTATCATTATGTTATTAGTACAGGAAACTCTAGCGTCAGATATAAGCAAACGGTTTTCTTCGTCAAATCTTCCAAATTAGCGCTCCCCCAATTTTCTTTACAACCCGAACATTTCTTTCACCGAATCGGTACTTACTTAGGGATGCAAGATATTGACTTTGAAAGTCACCCAGAATTTTCTGATCAGTATTTACTAAAAGGAGAAGATGAAGATTTGATTCGTGAAAAACTCAATGAAAATTTTCGAAGTTTCTTTACGATTGAAAAAAATTGGTACTTGGAAGGTTTAGGGTATTTTATGATTTTTTATGCCCATAATAAATTGCTGCCGCCTGAGGAGATCATGGATTTTTATGCCAAAGGACAGGAAATTTACAAACTATTGAACCCCTAAGTCGAAAGCTCTCCGTCATTAGTAGATTTTCTTTCTTACAAAATTGCAATTCCCTTAAATTTTGAATAAATTTTCAAAAATAATTAATCCATGCGTCAGAAAGACAAATATAAAAGAGCCCGTCAGCGAGTAAAAGCCAAAAAAGGATTCTATGGCCATTTGAGTTCTTATATTTCTACTGGTATTTTCTTTTTTGGTTTAAACATGCTGACTGACCCTTATGAGGTTTGGTGGTATATTCCAATGTTGGCTTGGGGAGTGGGTTTGGGCATTCACTATTGTTCGGTATTTGGTTTGCCAGGAACAGACATCCTTTCAAAAGAATGGGAAGACCGCGAAATGGAAAAAGAATTGCGCAAGGTAGGATATGAATCCGAGCAAGAAATTTATGAAGAAGATTACCTAGACGGTTTCGAGGAAGACGAATTAGACCTTAGAGATATTCGTCTAGAACAAGGAAGAAGAGGATTGGATGAAGGAGGAGAATTTGTTTGAGCGGGACTTAGGCAGTAAGCGAAAAGAGAGGGAGCAAAACGATGATTTTGCTCCCTCTTTTTAATGCGTTAAATTAAAAAAGATTAAACTTACTGTTTGAGCAATTTGATATGATTAATAAAACCATTCGAATCTCTCAAGTTACAAAGGTAAAGCCCTTTAGGTAAATCACTGGCGTCGTACTCAATTTGATGAAGCCCAGCAGAGAAGGTCTCATTTTCTCGTAGTAGTGCTATTCGCTGACCAGTAAGGCTGACTATTTCTATGCTTAATGTCACGTCCGATTGGGTGCTAAACTGGATCGTTGTCGTTTGGTCAAATGGATTTGGAAAACTTTGAGCAGCAAAGAAAGACGCTTCTGTTACTGGATTAGCATTTGACTCATCTTCCCTCATGATAGAAGCTGGATTATTCTCAACTAGAGAAGCGGTGCTAAAGTCACAATCCTGATCAATCCGTGCTAAGAATTTGGATCCCGAAGTTGCCAAGAATCCAGGCTTTAGTACAATGGTTTCACAGGATCTAAATTCTGCATCATTGCCACTTGGTACGATGAAATCTTCTCCAGATTCAATCAAAAATTGATATCCAAATTTTTCAGAACTGGTAAAGGTATTAGCTACGGTATATTTGTCTAAAACAGCTAAACCCATATCCGCATAAAAAATACCTAGACTTCGTGGATCATTGAGATCATCTGGATCGACGCTTGGATATCTGGGCAAACTAGTTTGGATGTAATAATTGTCTGCTACATTGGGGTCATCATGTATGGCATACCAATCTGCCCAAACTTTATCTACCATATTATGGTGAAAAAAGAAGGCAGGATCTTTAGGAGAATTGCTCTGGCTCATGGTTCCTCCTGTCCAGATATGTCCATTGATATGGATCGCACTACCCTCTACATCATTACGAGAGAATTGAAAAAAATTAGTTTCGGTTAGTGCTGTGGCGACTTGAGAAGCTAGATTCATGTTCGCTCCGGAACTAGTCAGTCGATTTAAATTCCAAGGGGTATTAAATGGTCCGATCCAATTGGATTGCCAAAGGTCATCTGATTTAAGTGGAGATAGACTCCAATTCCAATATGGGATAACGACCCATTCGTTTCCAGAAAGGTTTTTTAATTCCCTTTCCAGTTCTTGGGAAGCTTGTCGATGCCAAGCAAAAAATACATCGTCATTGATATTATTGAAATGAATAGCACCAAAGTTAGCTTGATGGAAGTTGGCAATATCTGCCACAACACCGGAGGTTCCGCTGGACCCGCCGGAGGTAAAGTAGGCGGCCATAAGGTCGTCTCTTTCTTGATTGGTCATTTCTTCATAATGCATTCTGATCCCTTGTGCTTGGAGACTGTTTATTGCAAAAAGCAAGCACAGTAGGGAAAAAGAAAGCGGAAGAATATTAAATATCTTTACTTTCATAATAAATTTTTTTTGATAAAACTATCAGCGATAGTTTTGAAGATTAAAAAAGAAATCAAAGTTTTATTTTAATTGATCAACTTCTGTTTTCAATTCTTTTATCATCTTATTTAATTCGAAAATATACTGGTAAGCTTCCTCTAATTCCTTCGCCATGTCTGCATAAGAAGCGCCCAGCTCAATACCATTTTCAACGATTTCTTTTTCCGGAGCAAAGGAGGGTAAATGTTTCTTTTCTTTGGTAAAAGCTTCTTTCTCCTCCATCGTCATTAAGTCATAATCTTCCTCAAAAACTTCATCCCAAAAATTGGACATTTCCACTCTTACTTCTTCGGCAATCGCTTTGCCATCAACGGCCAAACTGTAACCAGTAGGGACGTCTGTAGAAGCGGCACCACCAATCATTAAGGAAGTAGTTATTTTTACATTCCCTACAAAATAACCAGCCCAGCGACCATTAAAAATGGCGGTACTACTATTGCTTGCCGCAGTTGTTCCAAAGATAGCAGCTCCTCTTCGAGTACCGGATAGGAGACCAAATACGCCATAATTAATAGAGGCATTACCACCATTTCCATATACCCCATAAGCTCGACCACTGCTTATCGCCGTACTTCGGAAAGCTCTACCGTATACTCCATAAGTGTAGCCCGTTCCACTATCTGTACGACCATATAGACCATAAGCAGAACGACTACCACTGGTAGGTGTTTGAGCAAGACCATAAATGGATATGGTCGTCGCATTTGCTGCCGGTTGATAGGAGTACACATTATAATTAGAGTTTCCACTGGCACGAATGGCTAGTCTAGATAATGGGTTAGTGACTCCTATTCCTACATTGGTAGAAGAACCAGAGCTACCTTGAATTGTGCTACTCGGCGTATAAATTTGTGCTTGCAGAGGAGTGAAAAAAAGAAGAGCAAAAAGGCTTAGCATTGTACTTAAATAAATTTTAAACTTGAGATTCATGATTTGATATTTTAAGGTTAAAAAAAGCATGGGTGTTTGGTAAACTCCGCTAGGGAGCTCCATTCAAAAAAAGACATAGTGGTGGCTAAGTTTCTATGGACAAGACCTGTCCTTTAGAATCACCATTACAGTAAAATTTAATCTAAGTTTAAAGGTAGAGGTATCTTAGTTTTAGGTCACAGACTATGAATTTTTTTGAGAACACATTCTCAAAAAAAACATCTAAGTAATATTTGTAAGTTGTTTCGAATTGTTAAAATAGAAAAGGTATAAATTCTGTTATGTAATATAACAAATTAATCACATAAAAGCAATGCTGTTTTCTGAAATTCTTTTATTACCATTCTAAAGGAGAAGAAAATTAAAACACTAAGTATATACAGATAGCATTAAGTCTCGTAATCAAAGCAGGCTTTAGAAGGGTTTACTTTTGGAAAGGAAGACTTACTTAGTGGGGAGGTAAAAAAGACAAAGAGAGGATTTAAAAAGGATTTAGAATGTCCAGTATCTAGGGGGGAGGATGAATAGTGTTAGATCAAACGAGAAAAGAAAAAGATTTACTTTTTTGCAATACTATTTTGTTGCAAATTACGCTTTTTTTTACCTCGAAAATCATCTAAAAA
>CAYQRA010000383.1:0-6795 GCA_964419315.1 uncultured Saprospiraceae bacterium
AGGCTGACTGAACATCCACTCTCGTACGGTGATGTCCTGACACAAAACTATGCCTGCCACATACTCGCCAAGGTTTTCTTTATTTACGGCGGTCAGCGTTTGAATGGATTTACCCATAACTACTCCCATCTCTACTTCGTAGTCAAAAAGCTTTACACCGTCAGGATATTTGATGTCATCATAAGGGCCCATAATCGAACTATCATCCTTTCGGAAATATAAAGTCTCTCCTGATTTCTTATTCACTTTTGTATCTGCCTTTGCTTCTGCTCTATGTTTAACATAATTGACACCTTGGCACATTAGCCGACAAGGGCGAGTGATCGGCGATAATATTTTGACCTCTTTTAAAAGGAGGCTTCCTTTTTCTTTCTTTGCGGCTTTAGCTTTTTCCCGACCTCGATTGAGGAAGTCGGCTAAGGACTTGTATCGCCCTGCAATTGGGACAATCTTATTTCTTTTCAATACACCAAATTGTGCAGTCTTATTATTTTTCTTTTGAAATCGTACTATGGATAATCCCATTTTATTAAATCTTTATTGCTTGTTTTTGATTAACTAATTCCACTAATTGTTCAGCATTATTTCCGGTTCCGAAAACGTATTTGTCCGGTCGTAGAATAGCGCAAGTTGCTCCGAAATTTTTTAGCCAATTGCGTAGTGTCCCATCGGTATCCATTGATTCTGATAAAATAAATATTGGAATATTTTTCTCTTGCAGTTGTAGTTTTACCTTTTCAGAAACTTCCTTTAAGCTGACGAAAACCCATCTCTTCCCAAAGTGGTCATCCGAAAAAATAGATGCTCCATCGACTTGGATTTTTGTTTGAGGGAAAATAAGGTGACTGCCTTCCGTTTCCGCAAATAATCCTTCTCCTAAAGGTGGATGTGGCTTTTGCAAAAATTTATCCGGTGGAACTGGAAATGGCATTTCCTCCCAATCCGATCGATAAGCTTCTCCTACCATAAAGGCACCTTCTAGGAATTCTTGAAAGTTGGCTTGTCTTTCTGATTGGTAAGTGTTCAATAAATCATGGGTAGATATTTCTCGAATGATTTCGTCAATTTTCCAAGCTACATTCATAATGTCTCTAAAACCCGCACACATTCCTTGCCCGACAAAAGGAGGCGAAAGATGGGCTGCGTCACCAGCCAATAATATGCGACCAATCTGCCATTGCTTTTGAATCACGCTTCGGTATTTGTACAAGACCACGTGTTCGACTTTTAAATTCGAAGGGTCTTCACCAACCTTGGCGAGGAGTTCTTTTATTTTTTCCGGTTGTTCGTAGGTTTCCCTTTTAGGATCGGATTCGTTGAATAGCGGATATTCAAATCTCTTATGACCATGATGTGCGGACATTCTGATGTAGGGAAAACTAGCACTACAAAATTGTTCGGCATGCTTGAACGGTTGAGGGTTGTTGATTTCTGTGGGGTCTAACTTTAAGATTGCTCCTTCATTTTTAAAATCAATTTCCTCAATTCCCAGTGCGGTTCTTACGGAGCTTTTTGCTCCATCACAGCCGAATAAGAATTTTGTAAAAATACTTTTAGTTTCACCCGTGGTGACCTCTTTGCAGGTCAACTGAACGCCTGTTTCATCGGAAGAATCTATGGTCAAAAATTCAGTCCCATAACAAATCTCTACATTGGGAAATCTTTCTAAACCCTGCTCTAAAACTTTTTCTAGTTCCGGTTGGTAAAATAAATTCCCTTGACTATAGCCATCTGTTCCGCCACTCTCAAAAATAGCCATCAGATCCCCTTTGTGGCTGATTAGTCGAAGGCCAGTACTAGGGGTAAGTACCTCAAGTAATTCTTTTTGTAGTTCCACAGATTGAACACATCTGATTATTTCGCTGTCCAATTGAATGGCCCTCGGATATTCCACCCGGCCTTCATATTTTTCAATGACACAAACTTGATAACCATAATGTCCAAATACATTGGCGGCATACAAACCAACGGGGCCCATGCCCACAATAAAAATGTCGTATTGATCTTTTGTTATTTTCATCTTTCGTACCCTTTTTTGTTACCGTATCTTTCCTTGTAATTGTCGATGGTATCCATACCAGAGAAAAATTCAAGGTTGTGATAATCAGGATCATAAATATAATAAGCAGTGTTTCCACCTGTTTCTCCATCTCCATGTGGAGGGGTATTATTATGCCTCACTACACCGTAATTGACGTAACCCAAATTTTTTTCTTCTAAAATTTTCTTTGCTTCATCGTGATAATCCAAGGCAGAAGTTTCCGAGCCTTCTAATTCAAAAGCAGTATGAAAAAAACCACGAACGGAGGGCTTTACGATGTTGCCATCAGGATCTTTTTGTTCCATCAATATAATGCACTCTTCGTGCTCATTGGCAGATAAATAGCTACATCGGATAGTGAAATTAGGTTTGGTAGGGTGGGGTTCGGGTGCACAAGTGCGACTATGTTTTAGCCCTGCTACGGTTTTGTACCACTCCACGCTTTTTTCAAGATCTGTCACATAAATGGATAGTTGATCTAAGTGGCTCACATTGGCAGGTTGGAAGTAACCATAGTCTTCCGTTTTATTAGAAAAGCGTTTGCCCGTAATAGTGGGAACGAGTAAAGTCAATTCTCGAAACCAACGCTTCTTCATCATCTGTGACTTCTGCGCCATTTCCGGTGTCATTAAATGTTTATCCATTGTTTTTATAAAGTTTAATTTGATTTTGAAGATGTGATGTCGGATTCACCGAATCAAATATTCCAAAATCCGAAATCTAAAATCCGAAATCACTTAATTCCCAATCACCTCCAACCAGTGCCCGTTGGGGTCAGGAAAACAAATCGCTTGCTTCCCTGGAATCGGTCGAGCAGATGCGATCAGCCGTCCTTCTTTAGGGATGATATTTCTGTCCTTTAATTTCACTTTCAGTTGATCGATAGTATGGTCGTCTCTCAGCTGCAAGGTCATATGAAGCATCTCATCATTATCGTATGTTAGGTTTTTATTCTCTACAAAACATAGATCATGGTGATAATGACCAAAGCTTACGAAATACATGATCTGTTTTGCCATTCTCATTGCTGCGCTGCTGTCAGGATGGTTGCGTGCAGAAAATTGAACATTAAATAAATCTTTGTAAAAGGCCAGACTTTCTTCTAATTCACGCACATAAAACACATGATGTTGCAATTTTTTTATGTCTATTGAACCAGTCATACCAATATTTTTTATAAGTTATATTAATTGAATAGATGAAAAATCAATCAAAAAATAGAATGTGTTTTGTTGTAATTGAAATTTTATTTTGTAAAACTATGTTATTTTAATAGTAAATAAATTTTTTAGTTCATAAATCACTATATTGTTTTCTAATCCAGTAATAAGTAAAACTTATACTTAAATTATGGAACTCAAACAACTCAAGTATTTTGCAGGGGTAGCAGAAGCCTTACATTTTAGTAATGCGGCGAAAAAGCTGTACGTTTCCCAGTCTGCTTTAAGTCAACAAATTCAACTCTTGGAAAATGAATTAGGAGTCGACTTATTTAAGCGACGAGAGCGAGTGAGGTTGAGGAAAGTGGAATTAACAGAGGCCGGAACGGTGTTTTTGATCGAAGCAAAGCAAATATTGCTAATGTGTGATAAAGCAGTAGAAACTGCCAGACGAATCGGATCGCATAAAAAAGAATTCCGCTTTGGAATTTTCAAAACCTTTTTGAAAGAAAGAGTAGAATTGATAGAAATATTTAAGAGTAATTTTCCTGAGGTAAACCTTAAAATCATCGAACTAGATTTACATTGGGATGTTCAAAAAGCTTTGAACGAGGATCGCTTGGATGTAGGATTTACGTTTATGCCACTTAGACATAATGATCTGTCTTTTAAGTCTTTTAGAAGCGATCATCATTCTATTTTGATGCCACATAATCACAAACTAGCGCAAGAAGATTTTATTCATCTTTCTGATTTGAAAAATGAAAAATGGATTGTCATTGGCAATATGGTGAATCCTGTTTTTGAAGAGTTAGAGAGTGCCTGTGTCGCTGCAGGATTTTCAAGGAAAGATTCTATCGTGCAATCGGTTAATAGTTTGGAGTTGGCGTTTTCTTTGGTGGGACTTGGATTGGGGATTGCGTTTGTTCCAGCATTTATAGAAACGGATACTAATCCAAAATTAGTCAAAAAGCGAATTTTGAATGCTGATAAAACGCCATTCACTGCAGTAGATGTAGACTTGGGAATTGCTTACAAGACAAAAACTTCTAATCCTTTAGCGATTGCTTATGTGGGACTTATCAATGATCTGAATGTTTAGATGTTCCAAAACAACGCTAAGGAAAGAAGCTGTTTTGGAACATCTTTAGGAGCTCCTCGTGGACTAAATTAAGTGGATGGATAGGTATCGCATCGTTAAACGACCTTATTCCTCAACTTCCCAATCCCCTCAATTTCTAGTTCCACTACATCACCAGGCTCAATTGGTCTATGGACTGTAAAATTATTTTCAATTAGGCTTCCCCATCCCACAGTACCAGACCCGATAATATCTCCTGGCATCATCATTACTCCATTTCCAGAGGCTCGTTCTATTTGTTGCGGGAAGGTCCAATACACGGTTTTGGTATTGCCTTCGCAGATCAGTTCACCATTGATCTTGGCAGTCATTTTGAGATCAAATCTATCTCCTTTGGTTTCTGGCATTTTAAGATGCTTAGGATGTGATCGGCGAGTGATTTTGCAACGGTATTTTTTGAATTCATCCTTGGTCACAATACAGGGGCCAAAAGCATTGGCAAAGTCTTTTCCTTTTGCTGGACCTAGTGGCATTTTCATTTCTTCTTTTTGGATCGCTCTAGCCGTCCAGTCATTGAAGACGGTATAACCAAAGATATGATCATCGACTTTATCATGGGGAATGTCACTTCCTGGTTTACCAATAACAGCCGCCATCTCTAATTCCAAATCCATTTTGGTTTCAGCTGTTGGTCGCTTTATCTCGTCCTCTGGACCAAAAACGGCTTGATGATTCGTAAAATAAAAAACCGGAATATCATAATATTGATCTTTGACATGATGTCCAAATGCTTTGCTGGCATTGAGCATGTGTTGTTCGAAGCCGAGGAAGTCTCTGATGCTTGGAGGCTTTGGTAAGGGGGCTAATAATTGTACCTCGGAGCGTTTATAGTGTGCCGGGGTGGATTTGAGTTTTTCCTTTTTGATGAGCGCAAAATAAGTTTCATGGTTTTCTATGAATTTAAGTAGGGTAGAGGGAAGGCTCTTATGTGCTTTCTTCATATCTACGATTCCGGTCTTTCCTTTCATCCAACCTGCTCGGATGGCTCCTCTCTTTGTTTTAAAGGTGACTAATTTCATTTTTTCTAATTTTAATTTAGGTTTTTCCTTACTTGATGACAGGCATTAAAAAATACGAAGTAAAAAAAGGCATCCTCAGAAACGGACAGAATTTATTTTACGATGTACTTAGGCTAAATGGGTTGTTGTAAAATCATCATTGCTTTTCCCATTAGTGCGCCTATGTTTGCACCTTCAGGCATTTGCTGACCAGAAAATTCTAGTCGTTCCCATTCCACTAAAGTTTCAGAAGCATCAACGATCGCTTTGCAGCGTTGGTACCTTCTGTCCATGTAGTTACTAAAGGCCTCATTGATAGAAATTTCTTTTCCGAGTTCTTCCGATAATACAACGGCATCTTCTATCGCAAGAGCTGCGCCTGAGCCTAACTGAGGTACGGTAGCATGCGCTGCATCTCCTATCAAAATGACTCGGTCTTTGTACCAAGGAGAGGGGATAGAGACCACTTTTAAAGGATGATAATTGACCTCGTCTGGATTGGTGATTTGAGGTTTCACCTCATTGACAAAAGGTACATCAAATTCATCGAGATAAGATTTTAGTTTAGGAACAAATTCTTCTTTTTGGATCAATGGATTGTCTTCTCCTTCCACGGTTACCACAAACATATAGATCGTCTCTTTGGTGGTCGGGATAAGTCCAACCTTGGATTGTTTGCCCATGTACATATAGCCAGTGTCTAGTCCTGCAGGTCTGGAAAAACCATATCTCCAAACAGAAGCTCCTACATATTTCGGCTTGAACTCTCCAAAGACAAGGCTCCTTATTTTCGAATAAATTCCATCTGCTGCGACCAATAGATCGTAGGTGCGTTGGGTACCATTGGTGAGGGTAAGGGTTACACCAGATTCATTGTTATTATTGATCTCTTTTACGGAAGTATCCATTTCTATATTGACCCCTAGTTTTACTGCTTCGCCATGTAAAATATCATGGAGGTCTCTTCGGGTGATACCATTATGACTAGGAAATCTACCGATAGGAGGTGGGCCTGCTTTGCCAAATTCATGTCCGGTAGCCGTGCACATGACAACTTGATCATAAGGGGATCCTTTTTCCATTGCCACATCGGCAATACCTAGCGCATCTAGGGCTCGAAGTGCATTGGCTTGTTGGATGATTCCAGAGCCATAGATTTTATAATCTTTTTGGATCTCCACGATATCTGCTTCGATGCCTTTCTTTCTCAATCCAATTCCTGCGGAAAGGCCTCCTATGCCTCCACCTACGATGAGTACTTTTTTTGCTGCTGGCATGATTTATTTGGTTAGTTTATGGTTGAATAATTTGGTTTGTAATTTACTCCGGATTAAGCCTTGATTTTTTTCTCAATCCAGTCATACATTCTTAGCGTTGGGGTAAAGTCGTCGATAGAACAATGTTGGGAACCACTAGTACCCGAAGGAACAATATCAAGTACATGTTCACAAGTCA
>CAYQRA010000384.1:0-6791 GCA_964419315.1 uncultured Saprospiraceae bacterium
TTCTGGAATCAATACGATCAGCAGTACACCGGACTATCTGGCCAGAACCATGGCCGAAGAACTACCCGCCATCAAATATGCCGTAGCGGTCTCTCCGCGTGGTGCCTTCGAAGGCAATAGCACTTTAGCGATTCCGGGCAAAGTAACCAAAGCTAGTGGACATTTTGCGGAGGAAGATTATTTTAAAGTATTTTCTTTTCCTTTGTTGGAAGGGGATCGAGCGGAGGTTTTAAAAGCTAAGAATTCGATTGTGATTTCTGAAAGGTTAGCCCTCAAAATTTTTAATACCACAGAAGGGGTAGTTGGTCAGTCACTGGCTTGGGGCGCTTCTCAATTTTCTATGGATATGCAAATCACTGGGATCTATGAAAACCCTCCAGGGAATTCTTCTTTTCAAGCCGATTATATTGCGGCTTTTGAAGGGATACTAGAAGTGATCCATGATTTTAGAGAATCGAACTGGGGCAATTCTTTTCCAGAAACCTTTGTGGTATTAAATGAGGGAGTAGCAGAAGAATCCTTTGCGAAGGAAGTCTCCAATTTTATTAAAGAAAAACACAAGCAATCGATCATTACTTTATGGGTACAACCTTTTTCTAAAAGCTATTTGTATAGCCGATTTGAAAATGGTCAAGCAGTTGGTGGAAGAATTGATTATGTCTACCTTTTTTCCATCATCGCTTTGTTTATTTTATTTATTGCTTGTATCAATTTTATGAATTTGTCTACTGCTAAAGCTACACGAAGGTTAAAAGAGATTGGTGTGAAAAAGGCGATTGGTGCTGGACGTGGTTCTTTGATCGCTCAGTATTTGTGGGAGTCGATTTTGATAAGTCTCTGTTCGCTTTTGGTGGCGGTAGCCACTGTGCGATTGGTTTTGCCCCAGTTTAATTTGATTACCGGAAAGGAACTTGTTTTTGGTTTTGATCCTCAATTGATTTTGATCTTTTTGGGCATCACTCTTTTTGCTGGCCTGTTGGCGGGAAGTTATCCGGCATTATATCTGTCAGGCTTTAAACCTGCTAATATTTTAAAAGGCAAGATCAATAGCTCGATAGGAGAGGCTTTTGCTAGAAAAGGACTGGTGGTTTTTCAATTTATTTTGTCGATCATTCTAATCGTTTCGGTTTTGGTGGTGCAAGATCAGGTAAGTTTTGTACAGAATAAAAACTTGGGCTATGAAAAAGAAAACATCTTGGTCTTTCCTTTTGAAGGAAATATCGCTAAAGACCCAAAAGCTTTTTTGACAGAACTTCGAAAAAACAAAGATGTAAAATATGCTTCTACTTCTGATCATCTTTTACTGGGACATAATAATAGTACTTCTGGGATCAATTGGGATGGAAAACCAGAAGGAACGCATGTTGATTTTGAAAATGTCTCGGTAGATTATGACTTCTTAGAATTATTAGATTTGGAAGTGACGGCTGGGCGCACTTTTTCGCCAGCGCATAGTATGGACGATTCTACTTTGATTTTTAATGAAACCGCCATTGCGATAATGGGATTAGAAGATCCTATTGGTAAAAAGGTAGAGTTTTGGGGGACAGATCGGGAGATTATTGGAGTCGTAAAAGACTTTCATTTTGAATCCCTTTATGAAGAAGTCAGTCCTCTTGTATTTCGATACAATCCAAAAACAGCCATGCAAGTTTATGTGAAAATGGAAAAAGGAAAGGAAGCTGCGGTCATCGCAAGTGTAGAAAAATTGTACCAGCGTTTTAACGAAGGGTATTCCCTAGATTATGCTTTTATGGATACCAATTATCAAGCACAGTATGTCTCCGAGCAAAGGGTATCCATTCTCTCTCGTTACTTCGCAGGTTTTGCGATTCTTATTTCTTGTTTGGGCTTATTTGGTTTGGCAGCTTTTACCGCAGAGCGCCGCCTCAAAGAAATTGGGATTCGAAAGATTTTGGGTTCTTCCAATTTCGGCATCATTCAATTATTGTCCAAAGATTTTACCCGCATGGTCTTATTGGCGATTTTGATTGCTTTGCCACTTAGCTATTTTCTGACGCAACATTGGCTCAATGGTTTTGCTTTCCATACGGAACTCAAAGCTTGGTTTTTTATACTTGCGGCTTTAACGGCTTTGGTGATCGCTTGGTTGACTGTCGCCTTTCAGACGCTGCGCGCTGCGCGAGTGAATCCGGCGGCTTGTTTGCGGGATTAGGGTTTGTTATTTTGAAGTAAAGAATAAATTGACAAAAAGGAATGGATTAAAATTACTAATAAATAAAACGAGGAACCACAAAATGCAAAATGATAATAATCTGTATTTTCGTCCTACTTCGTTTGTATTCCCGATAACATGAAACACCAAGACCTCGCTAAAAAAATACTTGCCCTACAAGAAGCCGACCTAAAACTTCGAAACCAATTGATCCAAGAAGGACAATTAGGAGAGGGCTATCACCAAGAAATGGAAGCCTTGCACAATAGCAATGCGGCGGAATTAGAAGAGATCATAAATAGCATCGGCTATCCCACCATCGACAAAGTAGGCGAGGCCGCTAGTGCGGCCGCTTGGTTAGTCATCCAACATGCCATCAGTCAGCCTGCCTTTATGAAAAAGTGTCTTAGGCTTTTAGCTATTGCTCATACTGAAAATAAAGCTTACGCAAAAAATCTAGCTTACCTAAGCGACCGCATAGCGGTATTCGAGGGGAAGCGGCAAAGTTATGGAACTCAATTTGATTGGGACGAAAATGGAGTATTGAGCCCGCAGCCTTTTGACGATTTAGACCAAGTGAATCAAAGGAGAAAATCTATTGGGCTGAACAGTTTGGCAGCGCAAACTGAAATAATACGACGGCAAGCGGAAAAGGAAAATGAATCACGACCAGCTGATTTTGAAAAAAGAAAAGCTATGATGGAGGAATGGCGAAAAAGGGTAGGGTGGATCAAGTGAGAAAATATTAAGTAGAGACAAGCTCAACAACACCTGAAAGTTGACATCACAAAAACCAAGATTGGTTTGTTTTTTGAAAACCCTAACTCTCCGCTTTTCTGATCAAGCAGAAAAGACCAACGGAACAACAAGAAAAGCATAAAGGATCAAGACGATGATGGAAATAAAATTTAAGAAAACGCCCACTTTTGCCATTTCATAAACTTTCACATGCCCACTGGCAAATACAATTGCATTTGGTGGCGTCGCCATCGGGAGCATAAATGCACAGCTAGAAGCCATGGCAATAGGAATAAGCATGTGTAGGATTTCTTGATCCAAACCAATTGCTATGCCTGCTACTACTGGCGAAAAAATAGCCACCAAAGCGACATTACTCATTAGTTCGGTCATAAATAGCATGACGAAGATCAGCAAAGAGCCAATCAGAAATGCATTTAGTTGATCATTAGAAGAAATGATTTCTCCAATAAAGTCAATAATTCCCGCATTAGACATGCCGCTAGCAAGTGATATTCCACCTCCAAATAAAATCAATATTCCCCAAGGTAATCTTTTGGTATCCTGCCATTCTAAAGAAAAAGTTCCATTCTTGACGCTGAAAGGAACACTGAAAAGAGCGAAAGCAGCAAGCATGCTAATCCCGGCATCTGTCAATTCAATAAAGTCGAAGTGTTTGTTGATGAACACTCTAAAAATCCAAAGAAAAATGGCTAATACGAAAACGATAATGACTCTGAGTTCTTTTTTGTTAATCGGTCCAAGTTTGGTCAGTTCTTCTTGGATAATATTTTTGGAATCAGATAGTTTTGCTAAATTGTTTGGATAAATTATTCGGACTAAAAATAGGTAGATCACAGCGATCATAAAACAGCTAAATGGAAGCCCCATAAGCATCCATTTGAAAAATGAAATTTGGGCTCCATACTCTTGCTCCATAAAGCCGACCATCACTGTATTTGGTGGCGTACCTATGATGGTTGCTATCCCTCCAACATTGGCAGCAAAGGCGATGCCCAGCATAATACTTAAGCTAAAGTTTTTATCGTTTTTCGTAAATCCATCGCTGTCATTTTTGATAAGGTCAATTACCGATAGCGCAATGGGTAGCATGACTACGGTGGTCGCTGTATTACTAATCCACATGCTTAAAAAAGCCGTGGCAATCATAAAACCCAAGATGATTTTATTGGGAGTGGTTCCCGTAAGTTTTATGATGTTAAGCGCAATCCTTTTGTGCAATCCAACTTTTTCTAAAGCCAAGGCCATGACAAAACCACCAAAAAATAAGAACACGATGGGGTGGCCATAATTGGCACTGACCGTTTTTATATCCATAATACCAAAGAGCGGAAAAAGAGTTAGCGGGATTAATGCCGTTACAGAAATGGATACCGCTTCGGTAATCCACCAACTGATCATCCATAAGGCTAATGCAATGACGTTATCAGCTGCCTCACTTATAAAAATAAATGGAAGGTTATAGACCACTAAAAATAAAATGGGACCTGCGATCAGTCCTATTTTTTTATATAAAGGATAATTTGTTGACATTGCAAAGTAAAAATGGAACACCCAACATAATCGTTTGAATTAAATGTCAGATGTTCCGAGATTTATAAAATATGTATGAAACTTATACCTAATTCTCTCCGTCTAAAGCAAGAAATGCGCTCTCATCTAGAACTTGAAATTGGCTTTTGCATAATAGCTTCCGCCTGCAAGACCAAATTGAGTAACTCGACGGCTATATGGAAACATTCCACCACTATAGTTTCCTGAATGAGTATGGCGATCTGGGTATACATTAAAAATGTTACCACCACCAATACCGATTACCACCATTTCACTTATTTGGTAACTCAGGTCCAAGTCTACAATTGTTTTGGCCGAAAACGTTTGATCTCTGATCTCTTCTATTCCATCATTCCAAGAGTTTGCTGCAAGAGCAGAACTTGGGTGGACATAATCAATTTCACCAAAACGAGTAGCGGTTAGATTGGTCGTGAATTTTCCAAGTCGTAAAATACTTCCCAAAATGACCTTACTTCTAGGTTGAGCCACTTCAATTCTTGATACTTCTTCTCTATTGAATAACTGAGATCCAAAGCCTTCTAAGAAATCTCCTGTTTTGATGATCGGATCACCATTGGCATCTCTTGGAACTAAGGTTTCTGTGAAATTGGCTCCAGCAGTAAAAGTAATACTTCCATTATCCATCGGGATCATATAGCTAGCAACGAGGTCAAGTCCGCGAGTTTCGGTATCTACTGCATTGGTCATAAATTGAACCTGTGTCAAACCACTTGCCTCCAAAATCTCTGCAAATCTAGGATCATCACTTCCTCTAAAACGTCCGGTAATACCAATTCTATCTTTGATATTGATCTGATAGGCATCAAGGGTAATGGATAATCTTTTAAGTAATCTTGCCGTAAATCCAAAACTAATATTGGTAGAAGTTTCTGGTTTTAAGTTTTGAATTCCAAATTGGCGAGTAACAAAACTATCATCATTCAAGTGAGCAATATTAACTCCGTCAATCGTTCCATCCTCCAAGGTAATAAATTGGAGCGTAAAGCTACTAAAATACTTCTGAGGTAAGGAAGGTGCTCTAAATCCAGTACTGTAAGCACCTCTAATTGTCAGGTTTTGGGTAAGGCGATATCGAGAAGAAACCTTCCAGCTAAAGTTGTCCCCAAAATCAGAGTAATCTTCGTAGCGACCTGCTAATCCAAGCAACCATTTGTCGGTAAGGTCTGCTTCGATATCTGCATAAAGCCCTGAGTTGAATCTGTATTTGTTAATTTCGTTTCCTCTTTGGTAACCGGGGAAAACTTGAGAACCGGATTCTTTTAGCGCACCAGTGCTGGTGGTATCTCCGTAGTTTTGCCAAGATTCATCTTGTCCTGCGATTTGTTGAAAGTTTTCTAATCTAAATTCTGCTCCAAAAGCGGTATTAATCGGAATACCGATATCAAAACCTTTGGACACATCAAGGTTGACTACATTCTGGTTGTAGTCCAATTTTCCAGCTTGAAAACTGGTCCCTGATTCTAAACCCAGAGATGCATTATTGGAATTGAAAATGGTCCAAGCAAAAGAGTTGCCACCATAATTATTACTTAAGTCTACATCCCAACCTTTAAACTCAGAACGTACACCAACTGTAGAAGATAAGTCTTGAATATCAGAATCCAACCAAGGAGAGAAGCCTAGCGACCAAATTCCAGATTGTCTTCCTGACTGATTTGGTCGTCTAACAAAACCAGTAGCTCGTCCTAGTCGATAATTATAGCCACCAAAAGAATAAAAGGTAGCTTTTTCGCTCATCGGGATTTCGAGGTTGTACATAATTCCCGCGTTGGTGGTACCTGAGCCTCCCATATTGGCCATTCTTCTTCCGGTGTGCTCATTGAGGTCATTGACAATGGCATTGCCATATTGGTCTCCCCATTTTGCATTATAAGCCGCAATAGCATCTGGGTCACTTTGGTTAAAGGCCGCAAACTCTGCGACAGGATCATTTTTTCGGTCATCCGAAAACATCTCAATAGAATAATCATCCATTCGATTGAATGGATTCTTCTTGAGGTAATTGAACGTAAGATTTACGAAACCTCCTTTAGTACCGATTGGTAGGCCATAATTGGCACTCATCTGGAAATTTTCTCCACCCGCTTCATTTTGGGTATTGCTTGCCAAATCAGGAATATCAGCATAAGGATTAAATTCGGCATCTTGCAAGAAATCTGGTGCTTTAGGAGGAGTCATTAAACCACCCGTTCGAATTTTGATTTCTCCTTTGTTGATATTCTTTTTTAATACCACATTGATAACACCAGCAATTGCATCAGAACCATATTGTGCCGCAGCA
>CAYQRA010000385.1:0-6789 GCA_964419315.1 uncultured Saprospiraceae bacterium
AGTAACTTCTACTTTTTCACCACTTTTATTCACCGATTCTTGTGCCTCCACAATAGTGGCAACGGGTTTGAAGGCCACTCTAAAATAAATATCCATCCCATTGGAAATGCCTCCCTGGATGCCTCCTGAAAAGTTGGTATTGGTTTTTATTTGTCCACCTTCCTGAAAGAAAACATCATTATGAGCAGAACCTCGCATTTCCACCCCATCAAAACCACTTCCATACTCAAAGCCTTTACAAGCATTGATACTCAACATGGCTTTAGCCAAATCAGCATGTAGTTTGTCAAAAACTGGATCACCAATACCGACCGGACAATCACTAACGACTGCACTGACCACACCACCAATGGTATCTCCGTCTTTTTTGACCGCTTTAATCAGTTGAATCATTTGCTCCGCCATCTCCGGATCAGGACAGCGAATGGGAGTATCCTCAGTTTTGCTAAAATCCAATTGGGTATGGGAGCTTTCCAATTTTAAAGGCCCCACTTGACTTACATAGCCATTGATCTCAATTCCCAAAGACTTCAGATATAATTTGGCAATTGCGCCGGCAGCTACTCGCGCTGCAGTTTCTCTGGCAGAACTTCTGCCTCCCCCGCGATAATCACGAAGTCCATATTTTTTTTGGTAGGTAAAATCTGCGTGGGAAGGACGGAATTTATCAGCGATATGGCTGTAATCCTTGGAGCGAGCATCTGCATTAAAAATGATTATTCCGATAGGGGTTCCCGTGGTTTTTCCTTCAAATATACCAGATAGGATTTGCAATTGATCCGCTTCCTTTCGTTGGGTAACAATTTTGGATTGTCCCGGTCTACGGCGATCCATTTCTGATTGAATATAAGACTCATCAATACTCAAGCCAGCAGGACATCCGTCGATGATTACTCCTAATCCTTTGCCATGAGATTCACCGAAAGTGCTGATTTTAAATGCTTTTCCAAAGGTGTTTCCAGCCACAACTATTCATTTTTAGGTTTAATACACTGTAACATAAATTTATTTTCATTTTGAACATGTCTTTTTGTCCTACTCTTCGTCACATACTCGTTGTGATAGCTAAGGCTATCAAACTCCGTAGATTCCTTGATTAAATCAAAAATTCATGGCTCAAAACACTAACTAACTTATGTTAAAGTGCATTTAAAATCAGTTAATTTGGAGAGAGAAAGTTTAAGTGACAAAGGTAATAAAATAAGACTCCTTGGGAAACCAAAATAATATTAATTTTGTTGACGTATCTTTGACCCCCTTTCTAAAATAGGAGGAAGGGGAGCTTTTCTTAGTTTTTGCAGAAAAGGAAAGCTATACTATGGACTTGTAAAAACAAAAAAATAGGAATAGCGTACAATAAGAACTCAAAGCAAAGGCAATTAAAGCTTTACCTAGCACAAAAGAAATAAAATGCAATTCGAACCGAAAGATATATTCGAAAAATTAGAGTTTGATAAAGTAAAGGAACTACTCGTCAAAGAGTGTTTGGGCGATTTGGGAAAGGAAGAAATTAATTCTTTGCGACTTTCGACAGATGCCAACCGGATCAAACGGCAATTGGAAGAAGTCTTGGAGTACAAGATATCCATAGAAAGTCCCAGTTCTTTTCCATTAAAACCCTATTTTGATCTGTCTCAAGATCTTAAAATGTTGGAAATCATAGATTCGGTTTTACCGGAAGAAGGCATCCAACGAATTGGTCTGATTCTTCGATCCATCCAAGCCATTTTTCGCTATTTCAATAAAGAAAGACAAGAGCGATTTCCTCATTTATACAATCTTATTCGCCCAGTTACTTTCGATGCGGCCTTGATAAAAACCATTGATCAAGTATTGGATGAGGAAGGGAATATTAAACCGGATGCTTCTCCTGCTTTGTCAAAGATTAGTCGCGGAATCAAATCCAAGCAAATGGAATTGGATCGCCAATTTAGAAAGTTGATTGGGGATTATCGTAAAAATGGCTGGTTGACGGATTCGGTAGAGAGTTTTAGAAATGGTCGCCGCGTTCTGAGTGTTCCTTCCGAACACAAAAGGAAAATCCGCGGAATCATCCATGATGAATCCACCACTGGAAAAACGGCCTTTATCGAACCCGAAGCGATTATTGATATCAACAATGATATTTTTGACCTCGAAGTCGAACACAAAAGAGAAATCTATCGCATTCTAAAAGAACTTTGTACCACCCTGCGTCCTTATGGTGGTGCTTTTAGACAATACCAAAACCTCATCGTCAACTTTGATGTCATTCAAACCAAAGCCCGTTTGGCTGTTAGGATAAACGGAAACAAACCCAAAATAAAACACCACCCAAGCATTGGTTTTCTCAAAGCTTATCATCCGCTTTTGTTTTTGAAAAATAAGCAAGTGAAGAAGGAGACGGTTCCTTTTGACCTGACTTTGTTTGGCAATAACCGTTTATTGGTGTTAAGTGGTCCCAATGCCGGAGGGAAATCCATCACCATGAAATCCGTAGGGCTTTTGCAATTGATGTTCCAAGCGGGGATGCTCATTCCGGTGGATGAAAAATCAGAGATGGGCATCTTTGAAAACTTCTTTGCAGATATTGGAGACCAACAATCCATCGAAGACGATTTGAGTACCTACAGTTCTCGTCTGAAAAATATGAAAACCTTTTTGGAAAAATCGGATAGCAAAACCCTTTTGCTCATCGATGAATTTGGCTCAGGAACTGATCCGAAAATTGGTGGCGCCATTGCGGAATCTATTCTCCGGGAACTCAACTTCAAAAAAGTATCGGGTCTAATCACCACACATTATTCCAACCTGAAAATGTTTGCCTTTAAAAATCGAGGCATCGTCAATGGTTCCATGACTTTTGATAAAGATACCCTTTCGCCCACCTATGAATTGAAAGTCGGAACTCCTGGAAGTTCCTATGCTTTTGAGATTGCCACAAAAAGCGGCTTGGATCAAAAGGTATTGAAATATGCCAAGAAAAGAACGGGAGCGAATGAAAAAGCGATTGATGAAATGCTGGTCGATCTGCAACGAGAACGCCAAGAACTCAAGGAACAATTAGAAGCGATTGCAAGCCGTGAAAAGAAATTGCAAAAGCTCATGCGTACCTATGATAACCTGTACAAGGATCTCGATTTTCAACGTAAAAAACACAAGTTGGAAGCCAAAGAAAAGAACCTTCAGCAAAGCGCTAGAGAAAATAAAGAATTAGAGAAATTAGTTCGCGAAATCCGGGAAGAGAAAAACTTAGAAAAGGCCAAAGAAGTCTCCAAGAAAGTTAGAAGTCAAAGAGCGCAACTTAGCGAAGATGTCAGTGGTTTGAAGGAAGAAATTTATTACAAACCCGCAGAGGCGAAGCAAAAAGGGCCGATCAAGGTTGGTGATTTTGTCAAGCTTCGGACCGGTGGGGCTACCGGAAAAGTAGAATCGATTAATAAAAATAAGGTCATCGTCCTCATGGGCATCATGAAAATGACCACCAACCTCCGCGATCTCCAACATGCCAATGAACCCCTAGAAATCCAAAGACATAAAGGCGTTCGAACAGATGTGGTCACGGAAACCGCCACTTTTGAATCTAAGATGGATTTGCGGGGCATGAGCAAGGAAGAAGCGTTAAAGCTATTGGAAAATTTTGTAGATAAAGCATTGATGAGCAATGCTACCCAGCTTCGGATTGTCCATGGAAAAGGAACGGGGGTTTTGCGGCAAGCGGTGCGTCAGAAATTGAAGGAATATTCTGACATTGGCAATGTTTTCCATCCGGCGCCCAAGGATGGTGGGGATGGCGTGACGATTGCGGAAATGGTGTAAGGTTTTTCTGAAAAGACGAACTATTAGATAACTTAATAAAATGATTAGACTTGGCGAAATAATAATTAATGCTCTAGAAATTGTAGAAGATCAGACAGGAGAAAAATATGACAAATATTTATTGGAAGATGAATTAGGGTGGAAGAGTAATCGAAAAGTGGAGGGAAATATTATGCCCCAAATTTTATTGAATTGGGGAATAGATTGCAGTTCTGTAGTTCTAATCAATTGTATCCATCACGATGTTCTTACGGTAGCTTATGAGTTTCAATCAGTAGAGCATTTAGAAGAAGAATTGAAAGGATCTCAATTTTATTTGAATCCTTTTCTAATTATGTTATTCCTGTCGTTAAGGGGGAGGTGAAATATTTTGATTTGATTGATGGGACTGGAAAAAGAATTTCAAAGAACGATGTACTCCATTCATCGAAAATGGATTTTGATATAAAAGAGTTGAAGTGGAGGAAATAAAACGACAAAGGGTGCGACTAATCAGTCGCACCCTTTGTTTCTTACAAGTAATTAATAAAGGTTTAGCAAACCTCCGTTCCACTAAAGTGGAAATTACCTTCGATTGCTGCATTATCATCAGAATCTGAACCGTGTACCGCATTTTCGCCAATGCTTTTGGCATAAAGTGCGCGGATAGTACCCGCTTCTGCTTCTGCAGGATTAGTTGCTCCGATCAATTTACGGAAATCCTCTACTGCATTATCTTTTTCCAAAATAGCAGCTACGATAGGGCCAGAAGACATAAAGTCAACCAATTCGCCATAAAAAGGACGCTCTTTGTGTACCGCGTAAAATTCACCCGCTTTTTCTTTAGACAATTGAGTCAATTTCATCGCTACGATACGAAATCCTCCTTTGTTCATATGAGCTAAGATTGCTCCAATGTGTCCGGCTTTAACAGCATCCGGCTTGATCATGGTAAAAGTTCTGTTACCTGCCATTTCTTTTTGTTTTTATACTTAAAAATTAAAGTGTCTTATTGATAGAGAAGGATAAAGCGAGGATTGAGCCAAACTTTTCCCTTCTTCCGAAAAACGCTGCAAAAGTAAGGAAGCGTAGATTAAAATCAAAGTTACTTAGCTCTTTTTCAGGGATTCCTTCCAAATAGCCAAACCTTAGGCGAAAATTTTCGTTTATTTCATAAATTATTCCCAACTTCGCAGCCTGATTTTATTAAACATATGGAAAACCTTCAAGATTTAAAAGCCTTTCTTAGCGTACCCAAATATGTGGTGATTACGAGTCACCGCAACCCCGATGGAGATGCCATTGGTTCTTCCTTGGGTTTATATCACTTTCTCAATAAACACGGTCATACGGTAAGAGTCGTCTTCCCATCGGAATACCCAGAATTTGTAGCTTGGTTGCCCGATGCGGAGAAAATCCACATTTACGATGTTGATCCGGACGAAGCTGCGGATGTCGTGAACCGAGCGGATATCGTATTTTGCCTCGACTTCAATTCCTTAGACCGGATTGATAAATTAGGCGAGTTAATCTCACCCCTTAATGTTCCTAAGGTTTTGATTGATCATCACTTAGATCCCGATTATTTTGCGGAGTATATGCTATGGCGGGTTAGCGCCAGCTCTACGAGTGAACTGATTTATGACTTTATGGAGTTGTTTGATGGGATGCAGGAAATGGATAAGGCGATTGGCGAATGTTTATATACTGGAATTCTAACAGATACGGGTTCTTTTAAATACAATACTTCCCCACGACTTTTTAAGATCGTTGGAGATATGTTGGAGCGGGCACAGGTAGATGATGTGAAAATCCAAGATTTGGTATTCAATTGCATGAGTGAAAAACATTTGCGCTTATTGGGGCATTGCCTTAAGAATCGCATGGAGATTTTACCCGAATATCAAGCTGGGATCATTACCTTGACCAGAAAGGATTATGAATATTTTGATATTCAACGTGGCGACACCGAAGGAATTGTCAATTTCTTATTGAAAATCAAAGGAATCAAAATGGCTGCCTTTATCACCGAACAACCAACGATCGTAAAAATCTCTTTGCGATCCAAGGGAGACTTATCGGTGGAAGAAATTGCGAAAAAACATTTTAAAGGCGGTGGCCACAAAAATGCTGCGGGTGGTTCTTCCTACCAAGGACTTCGTGGCACCGTGTTGAAATTAAAAGAAGTCTTGCCACAACATGTTCCTGCTACTCTAAATGAAAAACAAGATGAAAACCAAACGAGTTAATTATTTTCCCTTCTTCTTTTTAGGGCTTTTGCTCCTTACGGCCTGTAGTAATGATGGTACCCCAAAAACAGAGACTGCCACAGCAGTAACGGAGGTGATAGAAACGGGTTTGCCGGACGTCCTGTCTGGAGTAGATTCTTTGGGAAATAAGGTCACGATGTCCAATTACCCGTATACTGTTTATCGTTCTAGTGGCGGAAAGAGACCAATACCCGGAGATCAAGTAAGTTACCACGAAACGATTTATCAAAACGATTCCATTATCTATTCTACTCGTTTATTACAAAGGCCAATTACTTCTGTATTGCCTCCTTTGGATCAATTGCCCCGTCCTATACCACCGGATTACGAAGCTTTATTATTGATGTCTGTAGGGGATAGTTTAAGTGTCGTACAGGATTTAGATACTTTTGATGTCAAAACTTTACCGCAAGGGGTAAGTAATGATGATGATTTTATTTATCATATCGTATTGGAAGAAATTGTAGCGAAAGCAGAAGTGGAAAGAAGATTAGCTGCGATGCAAGCGAGAGAACAAAGCATACAAGATACGATTGCAGATTTTATTCAACGCTATGAAGATGGAAGCATAGGAGATGATTTGACCACTCATGAAAGTGGCTTGAAATATTTGCTTTTTGAAAAAGGAGATGGCCGCGAAGCGGAATCGGGGAACTTTGTAAGGGTTCATTATTCAGGATTCCTAAAAGATCAGACCAATTTTGACAATACCTTTAAAGATGGCCAACCTTTTACTTTTCGT
>CAYQRA010000386.1:0-6767 GCA_964419315.1 uncultured Saprospiraceae bacterium
CCTACACTTAGGTCCGCGTATTACCTGCAGGTAATAGCGAACAATCGGTTTTTTAATGGAGTAGATTAAAATAGAAAGTAAAAACTTGTGAGATCATTTAGCATGACCTTACCAGCAAAAAACTAAGGACAAGCCTTTTGAAAAGCTTCCTCCGTAATATCCCAAGCACTTTCCCCATTTTCATATCGGACAATTTTGCTCACCTCTCCAATCATCGTAAACTGATCGAAAAAATGTTCTGCTTTTAGGATGATTCCGCCTTTGCCTTGCTGGCCATATAAAGACCAATTATACGCCAAGTGTTTTTGGTAAACATCAGGAGCTAGAAAAACTTCCTTGCTGACGTGATACCGAGTATACACATTCACGGTTTGGTATTCCACAATCATACAAGCTTGTCCCTGGATTTTTACATCCGTCGGATGCACTTCAAAATGCAAGAGAGAATCTGGATTGATTCCATAATCGGTACACTTGATATCAAAGGCGCCATCGACAGAGGAGATGGCGTGGTTGGTGATTCCTGAATAGTAATAAGACCTTTGAGTTGCGCCATAAAAGTTACTTTGGTAGTGTTGGAGGTCGTATTTAAAAACGCCACTTTTAGGTCTTTTACTTCTGATGTATCCAAGGTTTCTTGTCTCACTAGCATAGTCGTAATTATAGTGGATTTCTCCTTGGAAATACTTTGAAGTCGTAGGAGTCTTAGGACTTTCTTGTTGGGTTTGGGAGCAAGACAATAAAAAAATACAGCAAAATAAGAGTAGGTAATATTTCATAAGTCTGTAAAATAGCAATGATTAGTTCGTTTTCCAATAGTCCCAATGAGATTCTTCGAGTAGAGCTCCAGCCAAACTTTTATCTAAGAGTTTAGTTTCGATCAGGATATTTTTAAGCTCTTTATTTTGATCACTCATAGCATAATAAAATACGATTTTCATTTCATTATTGGATAGAACAGATTCCAGAATATTGAGGTAGAAATCTTGTTCCATTTCTTCTTCCATGATATAATTGAGAATCAATTTCAAGGTCTTCATATAGACTTCAAAGCGTCTATATTTTCTAAAAAAGAAATCCTCTGAAAAAGCGCGAATATCTTTTACCAATTCCAATTCCCGCGAATGGGGATTTTGATAAGCATAAGTAAAAATATCTCGATAGATAAAATCAAATGCGTAGCGGCCTTCCCTTTGGTCCACATTGGTATGGTCGCCAATGGTATCGGTTAGAGTGATAGAAATAGCATTTAAGTTCTGAAAATGAATTTCCAATAATTTAAAGAAGTTATTTTTGCGGTATTGCATTTCTGTATTCCGCAGTTTGGGAGCTTGTGCTTCCGCTTCTAAATCCGCTGGCGAAATCCGGGCAATGAGGCTTTGTAAGGAGACTCGAATTTTGTTTAAACCAATTTCCATTTGCTCATAGGTCAGCAAATTTTGATTCATCATGTTTTTGAGGTCATTATATTGACTTTTGACATTGATAAACTCATCGAGAAGTAGGGAGGTATCCACTATGATTTCTTCCATAGATTTGAGTCCATGGGCGATTCCTAGGGAAATCCTTTTCTTTAATAGTTTTTTGCTTTCTTCTAAATTCATATTGATAGAGATCGGTGTGCAAATGGAAGGATCGAAAGATAGGAAAAATATTCAAAATGGCGCTTAAAGCCGTTTGCTTCCCGCAAAAGCAAAGGTATCTACCTTGCCCAAACTCACCAAAAGAAGCCCCGCTTTTTGTTGTTTAACTTCTTGGGCAATAAGCTCCGCAGCGGCCTTGATATTCTCTTCATCCAAATGGCTAAATGGCTCATCTAAAAGTAAAAAAGAAAAGGGCTGGCAAAGCGCACGGATGATGGCTACTCGCTGCTGCTGGCCATAAGAAAGCGAAGCGACTTTTTGTTGTAGCAAGGGATGAATTCCCAATGCCTCTGACATCTCATGGATTTGATCTTCGGTTTTATAAGTAGAAAGCTCGGACTTAACTTGGATATTTTCTAATGCGGTCAACTGTGGAAACAATCGGAGATCTTGAAAAACCATTGACAAAGTATCTCTTCTCTTTTGCAACCAATCAGAGGTCGAAAATTGTCCGCTGTCTTGGTTTTCTATACGTAGTTGTCCCGTAAAATCTTTCCGCAAACCATACAATATATGGAGAAAGGTAGATTTTCCTTTTCCAGAAGGTGCCTCTATCAAATAGTTTTCTCCTTTTTTAAAAGAAACCTGTTGTCCCCAGATTTGTGAAACTGGTATTTGCGCTCCTTCTTGTAAAGGCATTGG
This sequence comes from uncultured Saprospiraceae bacterium, assembly GCA_964419315.1. Taxonomy (GTDB): domain Bacteria; phylum Bacteroidota; class Bacteroidia; order Chitinophagales; family Saprospiraceae; genus CALLVY01. The sequence continues at coordinate 2,286 of CAYQRA010000386.1, forward strand.
ACAAATATTGTCTAATTGGATTTCCATTTATTTTGAATAAAGTCTTGTGTTAAAACGATTGCTTGGTCTAAATTGAGCCACTTCGTTCGCCAGATTTTTTTTGGTCTTTTTCATAAGCTTCATTGATCATCCAAAGCAAGGTTTTAAGACTATTTTCTTTTTGATTATCCATGCTAAGATCAAATCTAGCGCTTGCCCTTTGGGCATTGATCTCTAGGTTTTGGAGGGAAAGATTTTCTATTTCTTTTTGAAAAGAGGGAAGCTGCTTAAAATCGACGAGCGCAGAGAAAATATTTTGTCCAATTTGTTGACGGAAATCTTTAGGCATTTGTTCAGATTTGCTAAAGCCACCTTTTTCGATGTTTGCCAATAAATTTTTGTCAGCAGAAATGAAGACCATATCGTGAGCAAGGAGGAGATAGGCACCATCGGCCCGAAAGAAAGTCTCTCTAGGGCTAAAGAGGTTTCTATCAACTAGGCCTTTTGGGTTGATCTTATAATAGCGGTTATTTTCCTTTTCAATCCATTGAAAATCCTGAGCAACTTGGAGGAAGTTGTCAAAGATTTTTTGATCGTCGATATTACTTACGAAAAGCCCCTCGGGTGGCGCATTGTTTCCTTGGTCATAATAGGCCAATAATAAATCACCACCTAATGCTTTGGCGATATCATCAATGGTGAGTCCGTATTCTTTGAGGTTATAATTTAAAAACCCTTTGCTCTGTGGGCGTTCTGATAAAACTTGATTGAATCCCTTGAAATCTAAAGCGGCGCTAAAAGCCATTCCCAGATTTTCACCAGGCACATAATTTGAAAAATCCGTAGCCACCTGATCTTTAAAAAGTAAATCCAAATCTTGGGTCAATATTTTATTGAGTAACAACTCGGAAATACCTTGTATTGCTCCTTTGCTAAAGTTGAGATAGCCCTGTGCAAAATTATTTTTCAAAACATCGGGATCAAATCCTAAGGCGGCGATCATCAATTGAGCATCTTTATAGCTGGATAGGGCATTCGAACTTGCCCAAGTAACGATGTCTGCCTCATTTGCTAGTGCTTCTTGTAGGTTTTGATCCTCAGCGATGGCAGCATCTTCTGCCTTAATCATTGCTGCTAGGTTTTGCGGCAGATTACTATCGTAGCGATTAGTCATCCCAATGATCACGAGAGATTCATTCCAAACCAATCCACTTTTTCGAGTTATTTTGACAAAATTCATCCCATCTACATTTTCAGTTTCCGGTAAATCCATTTTCCCCAACATAGCTATAAAAGCGGTCGCATCTTGTATCGGAATCAATATCCCACTGAAAACATCCTCTGGATTATTATTGGCCAATTGAGTAAAAGCATAAATGTTTTGCGTCAGATCTATTCCTGACTGAATGGGATCTTCGACGATCTTTCCCAGAGCTGAATTTTTTCTATTGGCTTCCTTGATCAATTCCTGATAGACTGGGAGCTTTTTGAAATTTTCAAAATCCGCTTTGGCCATCAACTGTGGAAGGCGAAAGGCAGTAACCGTAGATACCTTTGCGGGAATAGACTTTAAGGCAAGATCTGGATTAAATTGAGCATTTTGTTGGCAAGAGAAAAAAGACAAAAAGAAGCATAATCCAAGAAAGCTGAAAAGTGGTTTCATTGCGATGAAATTTGGTGAAAGGGAATCCCTGTGTACTAATGGAGACACCGAGTAGTGGGATTAGAACACAAAGTACCGCAATGTTTTTCAAAAAAAGAGAAAAATATTTATCCTTAGATAAAAGAGGCTGATTTATCGACCTAAACAGGAAGCCCTTAGGAGCTAAAAAGGTTTTGGTCCCTAAAAAAGAAATAAAGACGAATCCCAAGATCAATTCCCCAATGCTAGGTCTCTTTCATTGGGTATTCAATAAAGTCTAATATTATAAGAATATTTCCTCCTTTCTAAACGGCTCGCTTGGCTTTTTCCCAAACAACGGACTGGCTACCTTTTACAAATCGGAAAAAGCCCATGTATACGGCATAATTCATCACGCAAAAATAGTACGGGATAAAAAAGGCTTTGAGTTTGAGTTGCCGAGTTTCGAGTAAATAGCCAATAAAGGCGGCACCATAAAATGCTAGTTGTGCATATAGTATATAGATGTATAGAGGATCTCCCGATAGTGCCAACTGAATATTTAGGAATAAGATGATGGGTAAAGCCAATGGCGCTAAAGTCCATCGCAGTACTCGGTGTGAAATGTACTGGAAGGAAAGCATGCCGTATTTGAATATATTGAGTAGGGGAGTCAAGCGGGAAATGGCTTGGAGGCCACCCGCAGCGATCCGAATCTTTCGTTTTAGTTCTTCTTTGACCGAAGCAGAAGAAGATTCTACGGCAAAAGCGGCAGGTTCATACCGAACCTTATATCCTTTTTGAGCGATTCGCAGGGTCATGTAAAAATCTTCGATGACCGTATCTTGCGGGACCGCTTGAAATAATTCTGTGCGGAGCGAGAAAAGCTCTCCGGCGGCTCCCACTACCGTATAGAGTTCCGAATCCCATCGTTTGAGCATAGATTCATATTTCCAATAAATTCCTTCTCCGGCGGCATTGGCGGCATCTGCGCTGCCCATAGAAATGCGTTTTTCGCCTGCGACTGCTCCGACCTTGGGGTTTTCGTAGTGTTTTACGATTTCTTTGATAGCGGCTGCATTGACATCGGTATTGGCATCTGTGTAAATGACGATTGGGGTTTTGACAAACGCCATGATTCTTTCTACCGCAGCAATTTTCCCTTTTCGCTCTGGGCTATGGTATAAAGACCAAGAAACTTCTTCCGGCCAAGCATATTCCTTGACGATATCTGGCGTTCGATCCGAACAGCCATCGGTTACAAATAGCAAATGGATTTTATCTCTTGGATAATCAAAAGCAATACAATTTTGGATTTTGTCCTCAATCCAATCCTGTTCGTTGAAAGCGGCAACCACGAAGGTCACCGGAGGCTGAAATTGTGCATTGAAGGAAACCTGCTCTTTTGAAAATATCCTTTTGATTTGCACCAAAAAGAAAAGAACGATTCCATATCCTACGTAAGCATAGAACACCAAGAAAATGCAAAACCAAAAGAAAAATTTTAAAATCTCCATTTTATTTAAAGTCGTTAGAGGTTGTTTTAATAGGATAGAAACGAGCTACAATTTAGGTTTTTTTGTAATGTTTTAGGTCTAATTTGTGTTTTGGCGGAATTATTTTGAAAATTTTAAAAATAAATTAAAAATAATTTTTTCCACCAAATGTCGCTTTTTCCTTTAATTGGAATAGATGCAAAGAATAGTCCAAAGCATTATTTTTCCAAAAAACTTAGGTTTAACTATTAATTATTTCTTTTTTTAGAAAGACCAAAAGTTAATCTTCTAGTTTATTGTACTCGTTTTTATCTGTCACAAAATAGCTGTTTCGGAAGAAAAAATAGGCTTGGATTATCTCTAACCAAAGATTGTTCTTTAATCTTTCTTTTTGTAAAATTTAATTAAGGTTTTGCTGGAAGGTGCCTTGTAGAAAAATGGAGAATAGCCTCAAAAACAAGCTTTTTTTAAATGATACTTTGCGTAGAATCTTTTAAAAATAGGGACAAATTTTTGTCTATTTATCAATAAAATTAAGCTTTTAGTGAAGAATAGAATAAAAGGGGATATGATAATTACCAGTATTGGGGTATGGAATAGGACTTAAAAGCGACTAATTTTGTAGTGTAATTAAAAAGGAATAAAAGCCACCGATACTTCCCTCCTATAGAAGATAAACGTTAGTTAATAATTTTTTAATATCTAACGTTCTAAAAAACAACCTTAAAACTTTCGATAATCAGACAAAACAATTAACTTTGTCACATATTAATGAAATGTTTTAATTTTTTGAGAAATCCAGTGAACATGTTTTCTCATAATGCAAACAGAAAAAATAAGTATTGTTTGTATTTAAACTTTGTTTTTCTACAAAGTTTGCTAAGCTCCCAAACCGTCCCCCTAACAACTTACTTTAAAGTTAAACTACAGTAACCTCTCGACTTTAATAAAAATCGAATTGGTAATTCTTGTCTGGTCTACAGATGAAATACTGAGATGATTGTTTGTTTATCAAATAGAACCTCCCAATTGAAGATGAAAACATTCTATTGGTTTTATTTATATAACTTAATTGGAACGGTAAATCCCTCTTGTAGTGTCCAACTGAATTAATCGCAAGAAATGGAAGAGAAAAAACAAATCCTCATTATAGAGGATCATGACTGTATCAGATTATTGCTTGGCAAATTGCTTAGCAAATCATACAACGTAACCACTCGCAAAGATGGCTTGGCTATGGAAAAGGCTCGTCGTGACATTGCCAAGCGACCGGGGCGTTTGGACGGAAAGGTGTTGCAAGTCACGGTCAGCATGGGCGTCGGTGCCCTGGAGCCAACCGAAGATGCGGACCGATGGCTGCAAGCCGTCGACGACGCTCTGTACAAG
>CAYQRA010000387.1:0-6747 GCA_964419315.1 uncultured Saprospiraceae bacterium
AATAATTATATCATATTTGGGTTCACTCTCACATTTAATTAAAATATCACAATTTAAATATGAAATATTGAAATACTCTTTTGAAAGTGTCTTTGCACGTTTTAGTCCATTTTCACTAATATCAATTCCAATCAAATTCATATACAAAAATTAGGGTGTATGAAATGAATATCAATCTTTCTACTCCTTTTTCCATCAGATAACCCGCCGCTAACTGAGCACGCATCTCGGATAATTGTTGATTCTTATTATTGTTTCCAAAGCTTGCCGTATGGCCTTCAATTTGAATCTCTACCGTTGGATGAGTTTTTAGAATCTTCGCCAATTGATCCAGCGCAAGCATCAAATCCTGATTAATCTCAGTACCGTTAAAGTCATAATCTACATTAGGAATTTTATAAGGTCGATCATTAGAGATATTATTGCTATTCAAGTCGCCATCAAACGCAGCAAGCGCAGTACCTGGAGCTAAGGCTACTGTTTCCGACATATCTGTTTGCTCAATGACCAAAGTTTCTTCTACCATCTCTGGATTGGTATTGAGTCGAGCGGGTTCCAGAATATCAGATCCTCCCTTGGGTGTTTCTTCCATCGCTATTGATTCTGTAGGTACTTCGGTTTCGATAAGTTCCGTTGCTTCTTCAATTACTGGTTCTTCGGTAAGTTCCATTTCCGCAGCAGGTGTACTATTCATCTCTGCTATCATTTCCGTTAATGATTCTTCTTGTTCAACTTCTACCACGGTAGTCGGAACTTCTGTAACTTCAGTAGCAAGTGCCACCCCACTTTCTTCCTTTGGTACTGGCGGCGTGTTCACTTCTTCAGCCTCCGCAAGGATGACCTCTTTTGCGGCCTTCCCCTTCTTTCCTTTTTTATTTTTCTTCTTAACCTTAGTAATGCTCTTTTCTGTAGTCGCTACGACCTCTTCCTTTACGACCGTTTCTTCGACCGCAAGCGGTTTAGAATTCATTTCTGTCATTGCTGCTACTTTAGGAGTTTCTACTTCCACTTTCTCTATTACTTCATTGCTTGCAATAGTTTCCGGAGTAGGATTTTCGACTACTGGGACCTCTACTTGTTCTGCAATGATTTCTGTCAAAAGTGGTTCTTCCACTTCATCTGGCAGACTAGTCATTTCTGGTTCTATCTTGATTTCCTCCTTTATCACTTCTGGCGTGGCCACTTCCGCAACGGTCTCTACAACTGGTGTGGCCTCCACAACTGGTGCTGTTTCTGCGGGGGTGGGTGTGTTGATACTCACTGGATTAACCATTGGTTCTTCTGTATCGCTTCCTTTTTGGAAAAGAAAAATATCATCACTTGTTCCAGATCTTCCAGAAGTAAACATTCCAGATTCTCCTCCTTGGTCTACATAAATAGAAATATCATCAGAAGAACTATTGATTGGAAAACCAACATTTACGGGTTTGGTCCAATTGCCCAAATCATCTATCGTGGTAAAAAAGACATCATATCCACCAAAGCCAATATGTCCTTTGGAGCTAAAAAATAATCGGCCTTCTGTATCATAAAAAGGAAAACCTTCATGTCCTGAAGTATTTACAATGTCTCCTAAGTTGACTGGCCTAGTCCAAGTACCATCCGCTTTCTTTTCTGCTTGGTAAATTTCTGTACCTTTGGTTTTTCCTGATCGATCAGAAATAAAAAATAGCATTTGGCCATCTGGCGAAATCGCAGGATGCATATAATTAAAAGAAGGATTACAGAAATTAATGAGTTCCACATTTTTCCATTTGTCTCCTTCTCTTATTGCAGAATATAACTGGAGCGTATAAGCTCCCTGTTTATTCGCCACATCTCCATTGCGAGAAAATACCGCAGTCGTTCCACTTGCATCAAACGAAATAGGTCCTGTATTTTTATTTAAGCCATTAATCTTTGCAGAAAAAGAAGTAGGCTCAGTAAAGCTACCATCTGCTTGTTTTTGAGATTGGTATAAACTGATAAAGTCTCTACCCGTTACCCCAGATTTTTGCTTGAGCAATTTGATCCCTTGTTTTCGATCTGAGCAAAAAACCATTTGATCGCCTAGCATAACTGGCGCATTATCATCTGACTCTGAGTTCTTAGAAAATGGCAATACATCGACATAATTGCCAAAGTAAGGTTTAATCAAATTGACTTTGTCACAAGACTCTATCATTCTCAAACTATTCGGATCACCGGGTTTCTTCTTCAAATATTCCTCAAACCAAAATTTGGCAGCAGCATACTTGCCGTTCCGCATTAAAGATTCTCCATAGTAAAAGAAAGTGATTGCCCGAGGCTTATCTGCGTAAACTATATCTGAATACAATTTTTCTGCTTTATCGATTTGATTCACCGATTTGTAGCAAAAAGCCAGTTTCGTCTGTGTGGCTGTACTCACTTTTTCTTCCAAACTTTTTTCATAAAGTGGAATTGCTGCCGCATACTCTTTATTTTTATAGAACTTATTCGCTTTGGATAGCGATTTGGACTGGGCAAAAGATGCAGACGCAATGACTACTAGGAGTAATGTGAAAAATGTCTTTAAACGTTTCATTATCATGCAATTTTATAACTTCGTTAAGCGCTATTACGTTATGGTATTAGCTATCTCGTGGAGGAATAACCTCAATTGATCCTTTACGATTGCGAAGAATGCCTGTTGAAGTTGTTTAAAAACAACTTCAAAATATCCTTCTGAACAGCAAATAGTTGTTCAAAAAATATCATCAGATATTCTTTACCAATGGATGTAATTCAAAAATGGTGCAAAATGTGACGAGACGGATCCGAATAAGAGCCGTCTTAAGTATAGATGAGTTTTATTAGAAAGCTATATAGATAATTAGCATCTAAAAGTACAAGATTCTCAGCTAATTTCGTATTTTTTTTATCATTAGATATAATATTCGTTAAACGAAAAATAATTGAAATTTATTTTTAAATATTAAAATTTCCTTTTTATGTTGCTCCGTTTTACCCTTTTCTTATGTTTTCTTTCTTCTTTTATGCTTACCCTTGAGGCTCAAATTACCGAGGAATCTAAATCGATGAGTTTGGGCGTTCGCAATGCTTTTGTATTGGAAATTCCTGATACTAAGGCAAATTTTGTGAGTAAATTATGGAAGAAATACATCAAAACCTATGGTGGAAAGACTAAAAAGACACGGGGTAGCAATGAAGTTTTTACGGATGATGCAGAAGTAGTCGCAGTCGGTGGCGCCAATACCATTGATATTTATGCCTCAACGGAGGATCGGGGAGAAGGATCTAATCTCACGATGTGGGTAGACTTAGGTGGTGCCTTTTTAGCCTCCGAAACACATCCTGATCGATATATGGAAGGAGAAAAATTCTTAATGCGTTTTGCGCTTTTTGTGGCTAAGGAAAATACCATCATCGAATTGGAAGAGGAAGAAAAACAATTCAAACGACTTACTGCCAACCTAAAACGCCTCGAAAGAGACAATGAAAGATACCATCGCGAAATAGAGCAAGCCAAAGAAGCCATTCGCAAAGCAGAGGCTAATATTGAAACCAATCTCATCGATCAGGAAGATACCAACCAACAGATTGAAATTCAGCAAGGCGTTTTAGAAGAAGTGAAAAAACGTCTCAGCGAATTGGATTAATTCTCACTCATTACGAGTTTCTACAAACAGGGTCAGCCATTTCATTCAAAAAAATAAAAAGAGACGTGGTTTCGGCTCTGTATGTACCTTTCTCGCCTTTACCTTATGGTAAAATGGCCTTTTTTGATTTTTTACAATATTTTGCGTATATTATCTAAGCAAATAGCCACAGTTGTCTTTTTTTGATGATACTTTGTATTAAATTATAGTATTTTTAAATATCATTTTTAAATATTTAAATTCTTATACACAAATTTGCTTGAGTTTGGTCGCTCTTCTTTTAGAGGTCAAAAGCTGACTCAATTTAATTTTACATATTTCTATATTCCCAAATTGACTTCTCGTTTTCTTCTAAGTCATTGAAAATCTTCTACTTAATTTTTCGCATATTAGACAATGGCAAAAAAAAGAATACGTAATTGTCTTTTCAAATTAGATCAGTAAAAAAGGAGGGTGGACAATCAACAAGTTTTCCACATTTTTCGCCCCGTTTATTCACAATTGTTGGTAAGTCCTCTTTTTCCTAAGATTATTGATCCTGCTTGATTTAAATTAGCTTTGTACTTGCTACCAAAATACTAGGATGGGTATTAGGCTCTCCCAAATGGAGAGTCTCGCCAATCCACCATGAGAAAACTGCACTTGGAGGACATCTTCTAACTGCTAGAATTAATCAAAATGTCAGAATCAAATTATCCTGCCAAACAGATCGGTGAATACCGTGACCGTGGGGCCAAGAAGGGAAACGATCTATCCAATTATGTCTTTGGAAAGGTGCAACCGCAAGCGCTTCCCCTAGAGGAAGCAGTACTTGGTGCGCTTATGCTCGATAAAGACGCACTTCCTATCGTTCTTGATATTATCCGTGCCGATAGTTTTTATTCCGATGCCCATCAAATGATTTACCGGGCCATGCTTCGCTTGTTTGAAAAAACACAGCCAGTTGATTTATTGACGGTAACGGAAGAATTAAAAAAAGGAGGAGAACTAGACAAAATTGGTGGCCCTTTTTATTTAGTTGAACTGACCAACCGAGTAGCTTCTGCAGCCAATATAGAGTACCACGCTAGAATTATCGCTCAAAAATTTATACAAAGAGAACTCATTCGTGTTTCTACCAAAGTCATTAAAGATGCTTATGAAGATACCACGGATGTATTCCAATTGCTGGACGAAGCGGAGCAAGGGCTTTTTTCCATTACGGAGCAAAACTTAAGTCGGGGTTTTGAAAGTATGAGTTCTTTGGCAAGTCGTGCCCTAAAACAATTAGAAGAACTTTCACAAAAAGAAGAAGGGCTCACTGGAGTTCCTACTGGCTTTGTAGATTTAGATCGCTTGACCTCCGGTTGGCAGTCTTCGGATTTGATCATCTTGGCTGCTCGACCCGGTATGGGAAAAACGGCATTTACACTTGCCTTGGCAAGAAACGCTGCGGTAGATTTTGGAAAAGGAGTGGCTCTGTTTTCTCTGGAGATGTCCAATCTTCAATTGGTTCAACGTCTGATCTCTATGGAAGCTGAAATTCCAGGTAGCAAATTGAGAAATGGGCAACTGGAAGATTACGAATGGCAACAATTGCAAAGTGCTATCGAAAAAATGAGCGACGTCCCCATCTATATTGATGATACGCCAGGACTCAACGTTTTCGAACTTCGAGCCAAATGTCGTCGCCTCAAAATGCAGCATGATATTCAGATGATCGTCATCGATTACTTGCAACTGATGACTGGTGGACCGGAAGGAGCCAAAGGTGGTGGAAATCGAGAGCAAGAAATTTCAGCAATCTCGCGGGCCTTGAAAGGTCTCGCCAAGGAATTGAGTGTTCCGGTGATTGCCTTATCACAGTTGAGTCGGGCTGTGGAGACGCGGGGAGGAAATAAACGTCCAATGCTTTCTGACCTTCGGGAATCTGGAGCAATCGAGCAGGATGCAGATATCGTTTCTTTTATCTATCGTCCAGAATATTATTCTATCCTAGAAGATGAAGAAGGCCAATCGCTCAAAGGCGTCGCAGAAATCATCGTAGCCAAACACCGGAATGGTGCTTTAAAAACGGTGAAATTGAAATTCATTGATCACTTCGCCAAGTTTACGGATTTGGATGATCCAAATTTCAACGAATTACTCGATGACCCATTTGCCGATAAGGCCAATCCAAATATCATTACTCGTTCTTCGAGAATGAATGATGAAGATATTCCGTTTTAGTATCGTTGAAAAAATAAGTCCGACGTTTTCCATTTAGCCTGTCCGGATAGGCTAAATGGAAAACTCAAATGAGGACTTTATTTTTTAAACAGCACTTATTAGACCTTAATCAATTGATAAACTTTATCTTTGAAGGGGCACAGGATTTTTTAGTTCTGTGCCTCTTTCTATTCATTTGCACCAATAAGGCAAGCCACCATGGCCAAGAAAAGAATTATTAAAAAAAAGGACCTCTTCAAAAAAGGACCTTCGAAAAAAATTATTTCGAAGGCAAAACCTGTTTCGAAGTCTGTGTCTAAGTCGACACCAAAGCCAGCTCCTGAAGTTCCGGCTACTCCTGCTTCTGAAGAACAAACGGGAATGCGGCTCAACAAATATGTAGCACATTGTGGCCTTTGTTCTCGACGTAAAGCCGCAGAGTATGTCAAAGAAGGTTTGATCAAAGTAAATGGTGTGGTAGAAAAAGCGCCAGGTTATTTGGTACAAGAAACAGACGAGGTAAGTTATAAAGGAAAAAAATTAGAACCCGAAGTTAACAAGGTTTATATCCTCCTCAACAAACCTAAAAATACGATTACGACGTTGAGCGATGAAAGAAATCGCCGAACTGTAATGGATGTTGTTGGCAATAAAATCAAGGAACGGATTTTCCCTGTAGGTCGACTAGACCGAGAGACTGTTGGTTTGTTGATTTTGACCAATGATGGAGATTTAGCCAAAAAACTATCTCACCCTAGTCATGAAGTCCGAAAAGTATATCATGCTGTTTTGGATAAACCGCTGACAGAACAAGACAAAAGAAAAATTGCCAAAGGGCTGCAATTGGAAGATGGCTTAGCGCCTGTTGATGGAATTGATTATGTAAAAGGTAAAAGTAAAAATGAAGTGGGTATTGAAGTCCATATTGGGCGCAATCGAA
>CAYQRA010000388.1:0-6744 GCA_964419315.1 uncultured Saprospiraceae bacterium
CGATATTAAATTCTTTGATCTCTTCTTTGGGATCTACTCCTGAAGATTGGCTTCGCTTCAAAATAGCTTGAATTCGGTAAAGCAATTCTTCTGAATTAAAAGGTTTGGAGATATAATCATCCGCACCGATTTTAAAGCCTTTTAAAACATCTTCTTTCATCGTTTTGGCAGTCAAAAAGATGATCGGCATGGTGGTATCAATTTCTCGAATTTCAGTTGCCAGAGTGAAACCATCTTTTTTAGGCATCATCACATCGAAGATACAAAGATTGTATTCGGCTTTTTTATAGCTTTCCAGACCTGCTACCCCATCGGTTGCTAGAGTTACATCATAATCATGCATTTCTAGGTAGGATCGCAATACATCACCAAAATTCTGATCATCCTCTACTAATAATATTCTGTTATTTGCATCTGCCATTATCTTGCTTTTAGGTCGTTTAAAATTTGTTCTTTCGTTTAGTTACGTATTTCTTTCAAGCGGAGTTTCATAGGAGTGGGATCTCCCTAAGTCAACGGGAGTCCTTGATTAGATATGAAAAGGGAAAAATAAAATAAAACTACTGCCTTTACCCAACTCACTTTTTACCCTAATTTCACCTTTATGGGCTGCCATCATCACTTTTACATAGCTCAATCCGAGTCCAAAACCTTTTACATCGTGTATATTTCCGGTATGTACTCTATAGAAACGATCAAAAATATGTTTTCGTGCCTCTTTACTCATTCCCATTCCTTTGTCCTTTACTGTTACTTCAACGCCATTTGAGACGTTTCTGGTATGTACAGATATATCAGGATTTTCGGGAGAGTATTTATTGGCATTATCTAGTAAGTTATGAATAATATTTGTTACATGAGTACTATCTCCTTCTATCACCGGTTTTACAGCCTGCAAATCTGTACTCAATTTTCCACCTTTGCTCTCGACCCGCAGACTACTATTGCCTACCGCCTGAGAAATAACTTGATGTAAATCAATCTCAGAAATATTGAGTTGAAAGTCTTGTTTGTCCAATAAAGCCATTTGTAGTACCTTTTCTACTTGGCTATTCATGCGTTTATTTTCTTGTTTGATGATATCTGCAAAACGTCGCACTTTATCAGCATTCCCTGAAATAATCGGACTGGTGATCGAGTCGGCGGCTAGAGAAATCGTGGCAATTGGCGTTTTGAATTCATGCGTCATATTGTTGATAAAATCCGTTTTCATTTCTCCCAATTTCTTCTGTTGGAAAATGACTTGGATCGTATATACAAAGCAGAGTAGGATAATACTTGTAAAAAGGATAGAAAACATCAATACATTCCAAACAGAGCCCCAAACAATACTGGCCTTTGTTGGAAAGTGAATCATCAATAAACCGGGAGATTGTAGATCAAGTGGGAATAAATCGACTCGATATTCAGAATTGTACAAATTTTGCCAACCCGCTTGTACCACGTGAGGGGCTTCATCCTTGGCGAGATAATGTCCGTTATTGATTACAAAGCTTTTGTCACGATTAGAAAAAACACCGTAGTCGTATTCAATATCAATTCCTCGGTTGGTAAATTCTTGCACTAAAAACTGATCGACGTCTTGTAATTCTATTCGATGAATCAACGAACGTGGAGTCAGCATGTTGTTGATCTGATTTTCCATAAAAAAGTTGACCTGCCTCTCATAGCGTTCAAAACGCTCTCTTTCGCATTTGGCACAAGAACAAGTATCGGCAGCAATATCTGGAATATCGGGTAGACTCGTATTGAGTACTTCCGTAGCTTCTTGATAGGAAAATTCAAGAGAGACGCCTTGGCTATTAGAAACAGATTTTTGTACAAATTGCTGGCGCCATGTTGCTCGGTCAATATTTACACCATTGGCTCTATTGAAAGCTTCAAAATTATCTCGCTCTTCCTCTGCCAGTTCCAACTTCTCCGATACTCGATTTAATGCAGCGAAAACACTTACATTAAACTCGTCCTCTTTTAATTCAATGGCTTGCTTAATCCAATGCATCTGCAGGCAGGCAATACCGATCAGTGCTGCAGTCATTAAACCAATGATAACCCAAATGGCTTTTTTATTCATGTAACCGGGCTTATGAAAAAGGAATGAAATTGGCCAAAATAAATCTCTGGTACTTTGAGCCGTTGCTTACAAAAATATAGAATACGTATCCCCTTTTCCGTACTTTAACAGTCCTTTAACTTTTTTCTAAAAGGGGTCTTAAATTTTAGTAAAAATACAAAAAAAAAATCGCCCATAAATTTTTACATCTACAGGCGGTTTAAAGCAGCATTTATTCACTAAAGATCTTGAATCCTCATTTAAAATTTTTGAATTTTTCCCGCAGCACTTCCAGCTTTGGTTACCCGCACTTCTGTCCTTCTATTTCTTTGGTGTTCTTCTTCCGAACAATTGACATTATCCTTGCAATGATTGACCAATTGGGCTTCGCCAAAACCAGAATAAGAAACACGATCAGGCTCCACCCCTCGCGACACCAAATAATTCTTAGCAGCTTGGGCTCTATTTTGAGACAATCGCTTATTGTATCTCGTATTTCCTCTAGCATCTGTGTGTGATTCTAAAGCGATTTCCATGTCTGGAAAGGTCCGCAATAGCTGTAGCAAACGCTCCAAGTCAATACTTGCATCTTCTCTAATCTCATAGCGATCAAAATCATAATAAATATCTTTCAAGGTAAAGACTTGTCCATTGCTAAAGTCCGCGGAATTACTTCCTAAGAAGTGATTGCGAAGCATATCTGGCGACCAATTTTCTACGGGCACATAAGTCGTAACGGGCTGGTAAGAGGTAACGGGTTGATAAGTCGTAACAGGCTGATAGGTGGTCACTGGAACTACCGCTGACCTCGTCGAAACCGGAGTAGTAGACGGTGAGGTACTCATCATTTCTTCTGGAGACACAGATCTTGGTTTGCCCAAACTGACTTTCACTACTAAGTTTTCGTCTGCAGGGCAAGTTTTCTTTTTGGTGGAAAAATATTGGTATACGGTTTCAAAGTCCTGCTTAGCGGTTCTCACTCGATAGTCGCAGTCGCAGGGTACGCAAAGATTAAAGTGACCTTGTGCATCAGAAGTGAGTTTTATTTCTTCTTCTGTACATTTATTGAATATCGTTAGATCAGCATTTGGCATCAGTGCTTCGGTATCCCTATTTCTAACTTCCCCATCAATTTCAAAACATTTGATGGTAGAAAGCGGCAAACAATGGTTTCTATTTTTGCGCAAGCGATCCGCACTAATCGTCTCTTCATAAGGTTCATAGCCTTCTTTATTGACCTGAAAAGTATATTGATATCCTTCTCGGATTTGCAAATCAAAGATTCCCATTTCATCACTATATTTTTGCCAATTTTGATCAGCTGATTTCTTCCTTGCAGGGTCTACGACACCAAAGACATATTCGTCTTCTTTATTTTCTCTAGGCTTTAAAGTAAGGATCAAGTTTTCGTCATTCACATCTATAGACTCTCCTAGTACTCTTTCGTATACTTTCACAGAAGCTTCTGCAATCTTTCCTTCTGTTTCATTTTCATAAACACAAATACGGCTGGTATAAGTTTGTCCCATTCCCCAAGCACTGTCTGTTGCTTTCCAAGAATAGATATCATCATCTCCCAATCCTCCTTTCCGGTTGGAAGTTAGATAACCACGTGTTCCTGCTTCGTCAATAAAAAAGCCAAGATCGTCTTTAGGAGAATTAAAAGGCGTACCAATATTTTCGCGTACATTCCAGTCGTCGCTGGCATTAGCCATCGGTTGGCTGACTTTAAAAATATCGAGTCCACCTATGCCTTTGTGCCCATCAGAAGAAAAATAAAGATCATTTTGTTTGCTGATGAAAGGAAATAATTCATTGCCAGCACTATTGACTACGGGGCCCATGTTTTGGGGTTCGCCCCAAGCACCTCCTTGGAATTCGGATACATAGATATCCATGCCACCAAAACCGCCGGGGCGATTAGAAGCAAAATATAGTTTTTGTCCATCAGCAGTTAGACTTGGATGGCAAGTAGTAAACTCATCACTATTGAAAGGCAATTCTTCGATAGTGGCCCAGTACTTTCCTTCTTCACTTACCGCTGAAAATATTTTTAAGTCAGTCAATCCTTTTTTACTTCTTCGCCTTTTAGATCCATTATAATTATTTCTGGAAAAAACCATTATGGATTGCCCTTGATTGAAAGTCGCTGTTCCATCGTGAAATTTTCCATTGATTTCTCCTTCTAATGGAATGGGCTCGGAAAAGGAACCATCTGCCAATGCTTCGGAATAAAACAAATCAGAGAAATTATCTTTTGTCCATACATCTGTATTTTGCACCATTCTGTCTACTCCTCTAGTAGAGGTAAAAACCAATCCATTGCCGTAAGGAATGGGGCTAAAGTCTAGATGAGAAGTGTTGAGTGTTTTAATATTTTCAACGACAACTTCTGGGTGTTCCGCAAAACTTTGTAGTTCATTACAGTCTTTGATGAAGTCTCGATTTTTCTTTCCTTCACTCCCTGCAAGCGCTAAGTATTCTTGATGCCAACGAACGGCGTCTTCGCATTTATCATTGCTCTGTAGCATCTGCGCATAGCGCAATAGGAATTCTGGTTTTTGATTTTGGGTCACCAATTTGGCATACCAATATTCCGCAGCATCCGTTTCTTGATTGAGTCGATAGCTGTTTGCCAAATGATGTAAGACCTTTTCATTGACTCGATCTTCTGCACTTAAACTTTGATAGATTTCTGCAGAGTTTTTGTAGCCCATATCTCGGTACAAACGCTCTGCCCTTTTGCGTTCTGATCGATTCAGAGATCCGCGAATACCATCGCCTTTTTTATCTCCTAAAGAATCAGAGACCATGACGGAAGCTTCCATTTTGGGTACCGAACGATTATCAACTATTATCTCTCCTGCCTCTTGAGCATGGATATTCGAGCCCAAAATCATATAAAAAATGAACAAATTTACAAGTGCCTTTTTCATGTCGAAAATTATTTGGAAGCTGGTAAAGTAATGATCAAATAATAACTTCTCGATTTATGACTGGTGCTTTTTAGTAAATACGTTCTTGAAAAGCCCTGCCTTTGTCGGCAGCAGGCTCGTCATAGCTAGGCTATGTTTGCATTTTTCAACTCGTCTTTAATAAAAATTCCCTAATCAAAATACGGAACTTATTTTTCGTCCATTCCTAAACCATCTTCATTCTTATTAATTTGGTTTACAATCTACTCCGGTCTTAGAAATAACGTAGGTTGTTCAACCTACCCCCTTCATAGTTCATTGAATATTCTATCATCACCTCCCAACTTCCTGGAGAGTAGTCTCTCAATTCCGTCAATGTATAATCACCAGCTAAAGCAATTCTCAATTGCGGAGAAACTTGAAATTGAACGATTGCCCCAAATGAATCTTGCAAACGATAAGAGGCACCTAACAGCAATCGATCCATAAAAACAAAGTTGGTATTCAGATCAAATTCAAAAGGAGAATTAGGATTCATCGTCACCAAAGCCCCTGGCTGGAAGCGGACATTTTTATTGAGTCTCATCATTAAGCCTCCCATAAAATAATAGCTCCGCAAATCATTCAATCCAATATTTCCAATTGGATCATCATCATAGATTGTTGTTTTCAATATCCTAGGAATAGAAAATCCAACGTAGTATTTTTCAGTATTATAATAAAGCCCCATGCCAAAATTGGGATTTAATTTGGTTGAAGATATCTCCGGCAAAACACCATCTTCCACATCGACAGGATCAGCCAAAGACCAATCCACCCTACCGTATTGCATTTGGCCATTTACTCCTACGCTCAATACTCGCCCCTCTCCAAACTCCATGCGATAGGCATAAGATCCGGTGATATCATAAGTATTGACCATACCAATCTTATCGGCGATCACACTTAATCCTAGACCACATCTTTTCTTAAAAAAGGGAGTATGCATGTTAAAGGAAAAAGTCCTTGGTGCTCCAGAAATTCCTTGCCATTGATTTCTGTAATGCCCCGTAAAAGTCATCACATCTCGGCTACCAGCGTAGGCTGGATTGATAGATAATTTATTGAACATAAACATGGTGTAATGCACATCATTTTGTGCACTTAGGACTGATACGAAACATACCAGTACCAGAAGGCCGAATAGCTTTCTCATATTAATTTTATTTGTGTGTAGTTTATTACTAATTTCTTTGGCAATATACTAAGCCTCAAAAGCGAAGTAATGAGCTATTGCCAACTCATCACTTCGCTTAAAAATCTATCGGACTAGGGTAAAAAAGCCTTGTGTTCTTTCTTCCAAATCTCGATCCAACTGTAGGATATAAAAGTAGGTTCCTGGTGGTAAAGCCTCGCCACGGTGTGTTCCTTCCCAGTCATTTTGGTAAGGGCCACTTTCATAAACCAAATCTCCCCAACGGTTGTATACTTTGATTTCATTATTCGGATACTCCGCCAAACATGGAATAACGAAAGCATCATTTTGTCCATCTCCATTCGGAGTTACTATATTGGGCACCCAACAATCTTCTTGATCAGACTTACCCGATATCGTCATTCTTACCATTGCAGTATCACAAGAGTTTACGCAATTGGTGTTACACAACTGATAAACAAAGAAGTCTTCTCCAAAGAAATTTTCATCAGGGGTATAAGAAAAGTCGCCGGTCCTTACATCGAACTCTAAGAGTCCGTTACTTGGTACAGCAATCAATTCTAATTGCCATTCATCCATGT
>CAYQRA010000389.1:0-6731 GCA_964419315.1 uncultured Saprospiraceae bacterium
TAGGCTATAAATTCTACTCAACAAGGAGTGGTGTCGGTCAGGAGACCTACACTTAAGTCCGCGTATTACCGAAGATAATAGCGAACAATCGGGTTCAAATCATGCCACCAAGAAACAACAAAAGCCCATTCGATTGACGAATGGGCTTTGGCCATTAAAAAAACATTCAATAAAAAAAGCGTCCTCAATACTTCGCAATAATAATCCGCTTAGTCCGACGAAGCGCTCCATCTTCCAAGCTCACAAAATAAATTCCTGACAACCAATCGCCATGATCTAAGTCAATTTTCAAATGATCTCCAGCGCCTGCAAAAGATTCAACATAGCGAATTTTTCCATAAGCATCCGTGATAATCAAACGGTAATCTTTTCCTGCTTGAGTATTGAATAAAACCGCAAATCGACCTTTCGATGGATTCGGATAAACATCCAAAGAATTAAGCTCCACCAAATCTTTTTCCTCCTCTTCGTATACAGAGATTTGCTCACAAGTAGCAACCTTTGACAAGCGAATACCAATCCCTTCCGAATCCCCATCATAGGCATCTTTTAGCGTCAGCGTTATACTGGCAATATTTCCATATAAATTCACCTGCATGGAATCCAAATCTTCTCCACTAAAAATACCATAATTAAATAATCGTCCATCGGATTTGGTATAAGTAATCTCTACTAAATCAATATAACGACTAGCTAGGTTTCCAGAAATATCTGCACCTAACTCTGTAATCGTGAAAGAAGGATCCAATTGATTGCCCAATTCCAAGCGGGTATAAACCGCACCTACTCCGGTGTGAAACAAATGGTCTTTTTTAAAGGAAGTAAATACCGGAATACAGGTTTCACAATCATCGGGTATCGCGTCATTATTGACATCTAATCCATCATCCCCATCGGGACAAATGTCCGAGGCATCACAAACGCCATCGCTATCCGCGTCTGCAAAAGTTCCAGCGCAGTTACAGTTTTCATCGAAAATATCATTGACGGTACAATCGTCATTATCATCACAAGACTGACCAACGGTCGAACAGGCATCACAGGCATCTGGTATTCCATCGCCATCGGAATCTACAGTGTCATCTCCGTTGGGACAAATGTCTGAGGCATCACAGACGCCATCGCTATCCGCGTCTGCGAAGGTTCCCGCGCAGTTACAGTTTTCATCGAAAATATCATTGACGGTACAATCGTCATTATCGTTACAAGCTTGTCCTCCTCTAGAACAATCATCGCATCCATCGGGAATAAAGTCATTGTCAACATCTGCAAAATCATCATAGCCGGGACAAACATCTACCTCATCACAAACGCCGTCATTATCAGAGTCTGCTATACATCCATTGCAAGAACGATAAAAGGAACCGTCTACATAAATACTTCCAGATCCTTCTTCTTTAATTTTTAAAGTTTGGGGACCAGTGGTGGTGGTCAGAAAACAAATCTCTTGTCCCTCTGAGCTTGAGGTAGAACCGGATGGATTGACGACTTCGAAATAATGATCATTTAGCAGAAAGCCAGCTTTTCCAGCGGTATTATTAAAAGCTAGAACCACACAGATTTCGGTATTCGCAGGAAGTGCAGGAAAAGAAAGTTCTAGAGAATCGGTAGTGGTATTATTGATGGCATTTGTAAAAATACTGTCTGGAAATCCATTAGCATTTTCTGGATTATTAAATCCAGCGCTACTTTCCAAAGTACCTCGTTCTGAAGAAAAGTCATTTGGACATTGGCAGGAAGTAAAATTATTTTGGGGATCGCTGATCGTACAAGGGCAAAAATCGTAAATCGCTCCATCCACTTTTATTCCTCCCCTGATCAATCGCGTGATTCTAATCAATTGCTCTCCAGCAGTAAAAACGGGGAAACAAAAGTTTTGCAATTCGAAATCTGTTTTGGAAGTATCTGGATTATAAAACTTATAGGTTCCCAATCCATTGACTTCAAATTGAACGCCTGTTTCCGCTTCGCTAAACCCTAATTCAAAACAAATTTCCTGACCGATTTCCATGTAGGGAAAAGTGACTTCTACATAGTCTCCAGAATAAATCCCTCCCGTCAAATTACCATCTGGTGTACCCGCTGCGCTTACCGCAGAAGTTCCCCAAACACCTTCCGAAGCAAAGAAAGCAGGTCCGGCTTGCAGTGCTTCACCCGGGCAAAAACAATCCGGTGAAAGAGCAGTACCTTCATCGTCAATACAGGGATTAAAATCATCAAGGTCTCCATCCTTATTGGCAATACCATCTTCATCACAATCGCCGAAGGAAGAAGGCAACCAATCGGAGGGTTCGGGCAAACCATAGATGCCATCAGCCGTACAAGGGTTTAATGGAAATACATCAAGGCTATCGCATACCCCATCAAAATCAGAGTCTGCAATAAGCTGTCCTTCGCATTGGCAGGAAGCGGTGTATTTATCATTGAGCGTACAAGCATTGCCATCATCGCAAGTGGTACCGATCAAGCTATCATCAAAGTTGGGACAGTCATCGGAGGCATCACAAAGGCCATCGTTATCACTATCCGGAGCGCCCGCAGGGCAATTGCAATCGTAAGGAGCTCCTACATTGACCCATTCTTGAATCATCGCTAATTCTGAAGCATCAAAAGCAGCTCCTACCCTTTCGTTCATACTTGGAAAAGGAATCGTAGAGGAACAAGTATTATAGCTATCAATAGCAATAATATTGACCAATTTGTCGCCAGTTAGTAAAGAGCTTCCGCAGATATTTCCACCATTGCTAATGCCTGCATAAGAAGTCAGGTCGAGGCCACCAGATCCTTGTTGGCCGTGGCAGCCCAAACAGCCATTTTCTTTGAATAAACGCTTCATTTCTGTCCATCCGTAAAGACCATTATCACAAGGATCATCTGGATTGCCGACATATCCTATTGGTTGTGTACAAGAAGCGATGCTTTGATCGGCATTTCCCAATCCATCGCCATCTACATCTTCATACCAATTGATTAGTCCGGGACCATCACAAACACCACATTCATCTTCCACACCGTAGCAGGCCGAGGGATCCATATTGAGCTTAACTTCACCGATAGATACACAATTGGAATTATCATGATTACTAAGGATAGTAAATAATATTTTTTGAATAAACCCTTGATCGGAAAAATTGGGTCCGGCAAAACCAGGATAATCAATAGCTTCTGTTCCTTGCGACCAAGTAAAAGCATCTGTTCCCAGTGAGATCCAATTTATTCCATCTACCGATACATCTACAAGCACTTCTTTGGCTCCCCGACCACTTTCACCTAATCGATTGGCATTCCAAATATGAGAAGTCCCAATCGCCTGTGGTTCAGCAAATTCAAAAAGCAACCAGTGAGAAGCCGCTCTGGCACTATTGGGATTTGGACTTACTTCGCAAGACACCCAACTCTCTTCCCAATAATTACTGGTGTCTTCACATTGGCCACTTAGGATCGTAAGTGGCACAAAAAAGGCGAATAGACAGAAGCAAAAAATTCTAAAATTAAAACACATTCTTAGGTTGATTATAGGGGAATGGTTAGTTAACTATTTAGTGCCCTTTAAAAATAAAGTCAGCCATTTTTCAATATAAACCAATGCGGCTTAATGGATAAATCCAAGCGGTGGAACGCCTTGATCGGGGGACCAAAAATTGGAGAGGTTAGGAAAAATATAAGATAGATCAGCAGTAGAAGCTCCAAACCAAGTCGCTAGTTCTGCAAAGTATTCATCCGTTGAGGTGGTTGGGATAAAACGCCCGCCTCCGGTGTCTAGTGGAGCACCAAGATATAGTTCAGGGTATTGACCATATATTTTTTTACCTTTTACCGCACCTCCTAAAACCATAGCATGTCCTCCCCAAGCATGATCGGAACCATCGCCATTGGAAACCAATTTTCTACCGAAATCCGAAATGGTAAAAGTGGTCACATTATTTTCCATACCCAATTCTTCTAGTGCCTGATAAAAACTACTTAGTCCATTATCTAATCTACTCATTAAGGAGGCATGGTCTTCTAAGTTGGTATCGTGATTATCAAAACCAGATAATTGGATAAAAAAGGTTTGATTGCTCACACTTAGATTGGTTTGTGCAGCAATGATTCTAGCGGTCATTAACAGCCGTCTGGAAAAAGTATCGCTTTCATCAAAAGGCACTGAAATCGGCGTACCATTAGCAATCGCTGCATCAAATTCAATGGAATTATTTTTTGAACCTATGATAGCATTTGCATAAGCTTTTTCCAAAGTATTTTGATGCTGCTGTTCTAAGATATCATCCAGTGTTTGGCGCTTTAGCTGATTGTAAAAACTTGTACTGGAAGCGCCATTGATCAAGGTACTTCCATTGTTTCTATAATCTGCGCTAAAAGGTTGAATCGTATTTCCTCTTTGGTAGAGATTGGTTCCATTTAGGGAAATACTCATGGACATATTTTGATTGCTATTATTGCCTTGTAGAATATCAGCAAGTCTTCCTCCCCAGCCTACCGCTAATCGGTCTTGCGGCAAAGAAGTTTGCCAATGGTTGACTTGATCAGAGTGCGAAAACAAACCAAACGGCAATTTGGTCGCTGCCTTATAATCGCTCATTGTCGTCGGTTGTACCAAGGTGCCACAATTGGCAATAAAAGCCAGTTTTTCAGATTCAAAAAGTTGTTGGACTTTAGGTAAATTGGGATGAATCCCATACGCACGACCATCTGGATTGAGTGGATTAAGAGGCAAGAGGGAAGCTTGGGGCAAAGCAATATTTGTTCTGGCGGCGGCATAATTATCGTAAGCTTCTTGGCTTCTGGGCACTAGCATATTATAGCTGTCGTTTCCTCCCGAAAGCAAGATACAAACCAGTGCTTTATAAGAACCTGCATTAGGATTGATCCAACTTTTGTTGGCGGCCGCCGCAGCATTTAGCAATCCCATATTGGTAATTCCCGAAAGCAAAGTAGTGGCTCCAACGTGCGCACAACCTAATCCTAATTTGTTTAAGAAAGCTCTTCTACTCTGTTTTTTATTCAACATAATTTTGATCTTTTCTTAGTAAGGAGTCCATCATTAACAAGCCATTCTTAGCTCCTTCTCAACTTATTTTTGGATGACATAATTCGGAGACATCATGATGTAGTACAAGACATCTTGCACGGCATCCAAATCGTCATAGGTACTGATGTTCGTTTTATTTTCTTCGATGGTGCTTGCAATAATTTCTTTTACCGGATCAGACAATTGACCCCGACAGATAATTAAATTCAGTCGATCGATTAGGGCATGTACTCCTTGATTTTCATATATTTCTAATTCATCAGAGAGATCTAAGAATGGATCGTCCTCTGCATTAAAAATAAGTCCCGTTCCATTATCATTGAGTTTTGTTCGATTTGGAAAGGGTCTTATTTTGATGGAATTTTCTATTTCATTGATATAGGTAATCGCGGTGATGCTATTGAGGATTTGAAACTCGGGCGACACTAGATCTTGCGGAGCGATAAATTCATCTTCCGCATAAAAAGGAGTGAAAAAATTAAAAACGGAAGGAGCCGATAAGAAAGACTGGCCAATGTCTTGGTATAGATAAGAGTAATCATCAAACCAAATTCTACCTGAGGGAGCATCTATATCAAAGGCTTTAAACAAAGTGGTGAATCTTTCGATAGGCTGAATGAGTTTGCCATTGGAGGGATGATCAATCCATTCACAATCTCGTGCTTCCGGGTCTAATAAGATGGCTTTAACTACCGCTTTTAAATCGCCTCTAACTCCTGCCCCATTATTATTAAAAACCGTGGCGACTCTTCTTACATAAGCGGGAGAAGGATTGGATTTTACTAAATTCTGGATCAATCTAATACTCATAAAAGGACCAACATTGGGATGATTAAAAAACACCTCCAAGGTTTGCTCGATATCTTGTAGTCCACTTTGTCCCGCAGGGATAGTGACGCCGGGTAGGATATTTTTTGCTCCTTTAGAATGATAATAGTCAAACATTTTCATTGGAGTCATTCGATCGATCCGCCAGTCTCTAAAAAAATCGTTGTTCTCTACGCCTTCGTCTGTTTTTGCAGCGCCCAAACCCGTAAAGACTTTGGCCAGTTCCGCGATATTATCAATGTCATAAGTTGGGATATTTCCATCAATGCCTTTTTTGGGGCTGCCGTCAATATTGAGTTCGTGCAAACCAATGGAAAATAATTGCATGATTTCTCTTGCATAATTTTCATCGGGATAAGTTTTTTCTACCACATCAGCTTTTTGATTTTTGTAGTGGCTCAAATATTTCCCCATCGTTACGCTAAAAGTAATATTGGTGAGAATGTCTTTATAATTTCCAAAAGCGTCTTGATATAAAAAATCATAATAGGCATAATTACTTCTATTTTGATTTCTTAGGGTACTGGCTTGCAATGGGGAGATCACAAAAATTTGGGACAATGCAAAAGCTACTTTTTGTCTTAGGACATCTGGTTCTTTTGCTAGAAACTCATAAAAAGGAATTGGAAAATATCTATTAAGGTGTGATTCTTCGGAGACTTCTTGCTGAATCTCTGCGTAGACTTCGTCGTATTTGGCCAAGTAAGATTTGACGGGTAATGCAAATTGCTCTTCCAACCAAGCATCTATCCCAAGCTCTGTCACCTGTTCTAGGTCTTCATAAGAGGCACCAAGAGTGGCTTGGGATAAAAAACGAGACGCTCCGATAAGATCAGGTTTTAACTGAGTTCCGGTTATAGAAAAATGACTA
>CAYQRA010000390.1:0-6689 GCA_964419315.1 uncultured Saprospiraceae bacterium
TAGCTCGTGGCGGTTATAATACTTACCGGCTAATGCCAGATGATTTTGTTCCACCCAATAATCGACCCAGTCCAGACTCTACTAGAAACATCAGTCAAGCCATTAGCCTTTCTCCAGATGGCATCATCATCAATCTTCCTTCCAATGATGTTTCTTCTGGCTATTCGGTAGCAGAGCAATTGAGTAATTTTGAAGTTATGGTGGCTCGCGCACAAAACGCCAATATTCCCATTTGGATCTGTACCACGCAACCCAAAAACTATAATGGCAATAGTATCCCGATCCAAAAGCAATTGGATGTTCGAGATTCTATTATTGCCAGATACAGTCCTTATGTTTTAGACTTCTGGAACGGCTTGGCAGACACCACCAACCAAATAGATCCTTTTTATGATTCTGGAGATGGCACCCATCTCAATAACGCAGGTCACGCCCTTCTTTTTGGCCGAGCAAGAGATGCCAATCTTCCGGATCAATTATTGACGACCCCTGACTTTGTAGATTATAGCATTCTTAATTTTACCAGTAGCATCGCTCCTGACTGTGGCGTGACTTCCAGTCAATATGTCCTTTCGGTAATCAACCGAGGCCTGGATGACTCCCAGGCTATCCCTATAGAACTCATTATTGAAAATCAAAATTCTGGAACCGCTCTTACTTATCGCGACACACTTGAAAATGGTTTATTGCATTGCGAACAAGCGGATATTATTTTCAACATCAACTCTAGTACTGCCGGAAATTATCTTTTTAGTATTTTTATAAATGCGCCTACTGACGGCGATTTTCTCAATAATGAACAGTCCTTTACCACCTCTTTTGCGGGAAATCCATTTATAGAAGGGATCGGTTCTACTATTTGTATAGACGACCAGACGACCTTATTGGTCAATGCAGATCCCGAAGATTCTATCCGTTGGTATGATGCACCAGTAGATGGATTACTCGTCGGCACTGGGCCAAGTTTTCAAACTCCATTTTTAACAGAAAGTACGAGCTATTATGCCGAAGCGGTGCGTGGTAAATTTCAAGGAAGCAATAGCATCGTAGCCAATGATGTATTTGATCGAGATTGGAATGGAATTATGTTTGACTTGCAGGCAGATGCCGATTTATTGCTTGATTCTTTTGAAATAAAAGTCGATACTTTTGGGCAACACTTGGTAGATATCTACACCCGCCAAGGCAGTCACCTTGGCTATGAACTAGAAGCGACTGCTTGGGATTATTTTGGGGCAATCGAGATCGATGTAAGCAGCCCTACGACATGGACCAACATTGCACTCAACGGATTAAGTATGAACGCGGGGGACTCCCTAGCGATCTATATGCAATTGCAAAACCCAGACAACACTTTATTTTATTTGGCCGTCCCCGAACCTGTTACGCGGAGCACAGAGGATTTGACCTTATTTTCAGGAAGTGGAATTAGTCATAATTTTTCAAACCTGTACTATCCCAGAGATTGGAATGGGCGTATTTATTATCAAGTCAACCAAGCCGATGGAGATTGCAGTACAGGACTCATCGAAGTAGAAGCTGTAGTCAGCGAACCCATGATCGACCTTGGGCAAGATACCGTTTTGAGCGAAGCAGCCTCTATCCTACTGGAAGTCGATGCAGGGTTTTCTGTGGTAGCATGGTCGGATGGAAGTACGGGACAAAATTTACTCGTAGATGGTGCTGTTTTGGGCGTGGGTACTTTTGAATTTAGTGTGATCATCGAAGATGAGTTTTCTTGTCTAGCTTACGATACTTTGGTCGTAACCTTTACCCCAAGCGTTAGCACCCAAAACCCATTGGCTTCTGCCATCCATATTTGGCCCAATCCTGTGGAAGACCTTTTATACTTTACTAGTCCAGCAGGCGATTGGCAGTTTATCTTCTGGGATCAATGGGGACGACAAATAATCGACAATAATTATAATTGTCCTCAAAATTGTGTTCAAAAAATTGAGGTAGCAAATTGGTCTACTGGCATTTATTTTCTGGAATTAAAGACGAAGAATGGGGAGCGATTTTTTCAAAAAATTATCGTTCAATAATCTTTGGAGGGTTTTAAGAAATATTAGTAGCTATCTTTCAGATAGGCCATAACTTTGCCCCAAGAAGACTGCTACTAATATTCTAAATCCCCTAGGTCTTCTAATTTTTCCTGACGGTATTTTTGCTTGGTAAAAATTCGTTGCTTTTGGCGATCAATGATGAGTTGAGCCAAGGTGATATTCGCGGCTTGCGCTGCATCTCCCGCCAAGCCATCTCGGATTTTTTGTTCCGAAACATCAAGGCGATAAAGTAAACTAAAAAGCGTTTCAAGTCGATGCTCGATCATATAAGCCACTTCATTGGCGACTAAGTCAAAGAGTTCTTGTTCCGTCAATGGCTTATCCCCTAGGTCCAAACCAAAGTCACGGGCGATTAATTCAGTTGTTTGTTGAGCAAGGCTCTTTTCCATTGGGAGCGTTTATTATAGTTTATGGTTGAATAATATTTTTTCGCAGATATTTTGTTTTCTATTCTATGTTTTGAATTGCAATTAATACCTTAGCATTCCATTTTAAATTAAAGCGCGATACCCTTATTATTTGCTAAAATTCAGGCTTATCCTCGGATATTCCAAAGCCTGATCCGTTTTTTATTTAAAAAATCAAAATATAAAGTCCATGAGAACGCTTGCGCTCTTCCTTTTTCTATTTTCCAACCTGACTATTCACGCACAAAATGATCCAATAAAATGGGGTAAAGTTTCGCCAGAAGAACTGGCCATGAGCGATTATGAACTTGATCCTGATGCAGATGCAGTAGTCCTTTGTGATTACGGAATCATCAAAATGGTAGAAAAAGAAAATGGTGGTTTTCAGTATCAATTTAACCGAATTCGCAGAGTAAAAATACTCAAAGAAAGCGGACTCAACCGAGGCGATATCATTATCCCTTACCAACACTATAATGCTTTCCATAAGCTCAGAAATATCCGCGCACAAGTCTTTGCCCCCGATGGGAGTAAGCAATCTGTTTCTAGAAAAGACATTTTCAACGAAGTCAAAAATAAATATTGGAGTTCAAAAAATTTCACCATGCCCAATCTGCAAGTAGGGTCCGTTTTTGAATACCACTATGAAATTATTTCTGATGGTTTGACCCATTTGACAGACTGGTATTTCCAGGAAGACATTCCCATTGCCCACAGTGAACTCAAAATCACTATTGCCAAATATTTTGAATACATCTTCCTGCTCAATGGCTATGAACTCACCAATGCCTCTCAAGAACTGAAAGCCTCAGAATATGGCAGTAGCCTCAAAATAATCAAAGCAACTAATCCTTTTATACTCCAAGATATTCCTGCCATTGAAGAAGAAAAATTTATTACTTGCATGGATGATTATCGCTTGGGGATTCGTTTTCAACTCAGTAAAATACATTATCCCGATGGGCGAAAAGAAGCCATTCTAGATACTTGGGAAGGAGCTGCCAAAGAAATTGAAGAGCACCGATATATTGGCCAACAGTATCGCAATATTAAAAATCACAAAAAATTATTAGCCGCTGCAAAACCCTATATCGATGCAGAAGAAACCGAGTCCGCAAAAGTAAAAGCAGCTTGTGACTTCTTACAAAGCAATTTGACTTTTAGCGGTTATTATGGCGATATTGCCAATAATCATTTGGATAAATTATTTGAGAAAAAAGAAGTCAACTCTGGCGAAATGAATCTTATGTTGATGGCCTTACTCAATGCTTATAATATTCAAGTATATCCGCTTCTCGTCAGTACCCGATCTCATGGAAAAATGATTCCCAGTTATCCTATTATTGATCAATTTAATCACCTCATGGTTTATGCTGTTATAGAAGGAGAAGAAACTATTCTTGACCTTGGCAGTTCTTATCGCCCTCCCAACATTCCTCGCACCAAAGCTTTAAATAGCATTGGCTGGCTAGTCAATGGTGCTGCTTCCAAATGGATTGACATCAATCCACCCCTTTCCAAACAAACCATTATGGTGGATGCAAAGCTCAATGAAACAGGTATCCTTGAAGCCAATATACAGGGAAGGTATACCGCCTATGATGCAGTAAATGAACGCTATGCCTTAGACAATGAGGAGACTGATAATCATTGGCAAGAACGACTCAATGAGCAATTCCCAGAAGCTCAGGTAAGTAATTTTACAGCACGCAATGAAGACGATGTCGATAAGGCTTTTATGGATCAATTTGACTGTACCATTCCCGAAGCCATTCAAGCATCAGGAGATCTTTTGTACCTCACTCCTATCCTCTATTCTGATTATACCGAAAACCCCTTAAAGCTCGAAAAACGTTTCTATCCAATCGACATCAACTATCCTACGCGAGAACAATACATTTTCAATTTCACGATGCCAGAAGGTTATACCGTCGAATCTATACCCGAGCCCCTCAATATGGCGATCCACGAAAAGGGAGCTACTTTTTTTTACCAGCATAGTTTAATCGGCAATAAACTTCAAATATCTACCAAACTCCAACTCAACAAACTTTCTTATTCTCCATTTGAGCACGCGAACTTAAAAGAGTTTTTCGATCGGGTTTTTGAAAAATTACAGGAACCCATTTTATTAAAAAAAACCAGTCATTAGTTTCCTCACTAAAAGCACAACAGGATCATGCGATTTATATTTAGCCTAGGCGTCTTTTTTCTTTTTTCTTTTCCTATGAATGCGCAGGACAATTTTGCTTATGCCTTTTTTCAAATTCCAGATAGCTTAAAAGAAAATGCGCATGAAGTTGTTCGTTTAAGTCAGGAAAAATTTACGGTGACTAGTCCTAAAAAAGGAAAATACCGCATCAAAAGTGCGATCACTATTTTAGATCAAAAAAGCAAAGCAAAAAAACTAGTGGTTCATTATGATCCTAAAAGAAAAATCACTTTACTAAAAGCCAAAATCTATGATGCTTCTGGTCGCAAAGTCAAACAGATTCCTAAAAAAGAAGTCAAAGATTATTCTTCGGTTTCCAATTTTTCTATCTACGAAGATGATCGAATCAAAGTCATTGACTTTTTCCACAACAGCTATCCCTACACCATAGAATATGAATACGAGATCATTTATAATGGCATTCAAAGCTACCCGCTCTGGAATTTCCAAAGCCATCATGCGGCCATCGAAACGGCCTCTTATGAATTGGAAATTCCTCCTTCCATGGAGATTAGCTTCCGATCTTTCAATACCACGATCACTCCCGAAACCAGTACCACCGCTGTAAAAAAATACCTTTGGAAAGCCAGTCACCTAAAAGCAATAAGCCCGGAGTCTTATAGTGAACATTATTATTCCTCCATTCCTTGGGTAGCGATACTCCCGCATGATTTTGAAGTCGAAGGCTACAAAGGAAGCATGGAAAATTGGAAAAGTTATGGCGCCTTTATGCATCGGCTCAATGAAGGCAGAGACCAACTTTCCCCTGAGATGGCTGCCCAGGTAAAATCGCTCACGGCCAATGCTAAAACAGATGTCGAAAAAATTCAAATCCTGTATGCGTACCTACAAAAAAACACTCGTTATGTGAGCGTTCAATTGGGCATTGGTGGGTGGCAAACTTTTGATGCACACTATGTAGAAAAAAACAAATACGGCGATTGCAAAGCCCTAACCAACTTTATGAAATCTATGCTCATTGAAGCGGGTATCAAAGCCTATCCCACCCTAATTAGTGCTGGCAATAACAACTTCCCCATTCAAGAGGATTTTGCACTCCCTTATTTCAATCATGTTATTCTCAATATTCCTTCTGAAGATATTTGGCTTGAATGTACGAGTAATAATTATCCGATTAATTATATCGGCGCAGGCAATGCAGATCGCAATGTATTGCGCTATACCGAAAAAGGTGGGGAATTGATCCGTACTCCGAAAAGCACCGCTGATGACAATAAGTTGATTTCCAAAGTGAGTATAGACCTCCAAGCATCTGGCGAAGCAAGTGTTTTGGAAAGGAGCACTTTACTCGGTGTGTTCCACGAAAGGTATCGCTATTATGCCGCCAATTTATCAGAAGAAGATCAGAAAAAAAGATTCTTAGAACGAACGCCACTATCTTCTTGTACTATTCAAAAGTGGAATCTAAAGGCCAGTGCAAGCGAAGCCAAAGTAGAACGAACATGCGATCTGAGCATCGGAAAATATGCTTCGCGCGCAGGAAAACGTTTGTTTGTCCCACTCAATGGCATCCATCCTTTTTCAGACATTCCCGAAGTGGTAAAAGATCGAAAAACACCGATCCATATAGACGTAGCCTATAGCCATGAAGACGAATTTACGTTTACCTTACCAGAGGGCTATGAGTTAGAAAGTTATCCACAGGAACCCATTGAGTTGAACAGCCCTTTTGGAAAGTACCAAGTAAAGATCGAATTAGAGGAAAGAAAACTCATTTATTCGCGAAAACTAAGGATTAAAAGTGGAGAATTTCCTGCCGAAGAATACGAGTCACTTCGGGCATTTTATAAAGAAATGGCCAAAAAAGATGGCTTGAAGATAGTTTTGCTCAAAAAAGTAATCAAGCCTTAGACACATCGTTTAAATTTTATTCAAAGGGTTTTTCCTATCTTTGCAAAGCTTTAATTGGCAAGCTACAAATGGGAAACCAATGACACACGATATATACCAGGACTTAGTACAGGCAAAAGCACGCGGAGAAAA
>CAYQRA010000391.1:0-6660 GCA_964419315.1 uncultured Saprospiraceae bacterium
AATTCACTTTCTTCCATCCCTTTGTAATTGAGATCCATATCGAAAGTATAGGTTTCATACTTAGCCAACTTCTTTGTTTTCTTGGTTTCAAAAGAAAAAGAAATTTGATTGGCATCAGGTTTTACGGTGTAATCTATCCAGGTACCAGCAGCAGCTTTACCAGATATTTTTTCATTGGTAGACTTGATAATTTCTTGAGCATTGGTCGTACCGCAAAGAGCGACTATTCCCAATAGGAAGATGATTTTTTTCATTGTTCTTGATTTTAAGGTTAAAAAAACCGGACTCAAAAGCCCAGATCATCTTTTGAAAACCAGGGGGAGGTTTTCTTTCGATTATCTAGACACAAAGAAAAAGGGAAAAGGAGTTTTTAGAAATCCGTTAAATCCTGTACATTGGTAGGTGTTTCTACCTAAATGCCTCCTGAATCAACCTTAATGACCTCATTTCGTAAGTATTTCTTCTTGATTCTAATTTTCTTTTACTCCTTCCTAGAGGCATCTGCCCAATTGGAAACCTTTCAATTCCAACCTCTGACCTATCAGGTTATTGAGCAAGTGGATGCGGGAAATTTTGCAGAAGCTCAGCTTCTTTTGCAAAGTCAGAATAACGAAGAATCGATCAAAGAACCTGCTTTGTTGGCGGAGCAATATTTTGCACAGGGCTATTACGAATTACTCTCCACTGGCGATCAGGAAAGTTTTGCTTTTTTCACAAAAGCGGGGAGACTTTATGATTCTATTGGTTGGCAGGCGCATCGTTATTTGTGTGATGTTTTTATCATTGTAAATATTTACATCAAAAGCAGAACTGTAGAAACCAAGGAAAGAGGAAAGGCTTTGCTCGCAGAAATACCCAAAGAGCAATTAGAAAGCAGGGCCATCTTGCACAATATTCTAGGAGCAGCTCACTCTGGCGTCGACATGGAATACGACAAAGCCCAGTTTCATAACCGTCAGGCACTTGCCTTTTTTTTAGCTCAAAAAAATCACCGTCGACTCATTAGTATTTATGGCATCATGGCTTCTTGTGAAAACAATCTAGGCAAGGATCAACAAGCCATCATTTATATTGACAGTGCGCAATATTTTGCAAAAAAAATCAATAATGAAAAGCAAATTGCCTTTTTACAAATCCGTAAATTCAGAGCTTTAATCAATCAAAAAAAATACAAAGAGGCTTTTTCCGTACTTCAATTAGCGGAGCAATATTTTTTGGAACACCCTACGGAGCAAGGTCAACTAGATTGGATTTATGGCAATTATGCCAATGCTTATGCTGATATAAATGACTATAAAAAAGCTTTTGAATATCAGCAAAAAAGAATGAAGATAAACGGGGAAAATCGCATACTAGAAAACGATGAGCGCACTACCCAATTGATGGTTCAGTATGAAACGGAGAAAAAAGAACAACAGATCAAAATGCAATCGCTCATCATAGAAAACCAAAGACAAGAAAGTCAGCAATTGATTCTTGGAGCAATTAGTGGACTAGGGTTTTTATTACTCCTTTCAGGGATCGGTTATTTTTATTATCGCAATCAACAACAAGAAAAATTAGCACATGCGCAATTGCACTATCAAGAGCAGTTGCTCGCAGCCACCGTCAATACACAGGAAGCAGAACGCAAACGTATCTCCAGAGACCTCCATGATGGAATTGGTCAACAACTCAGCGGCTTAAAACTGGGTTTCCAACAGATGACTGAAAAAGTAAGCCCTCAAGTTCCAGAGCAAAAAGAACAACTGAAAAAATTAGAAAAAATTATTCGCAATGCTGCTCTTGATGTACGCAACCTTTCCCATCAAATGATGCCCAAATCTTTGCAAGAACTGGGACTAGCTCCTGCGATCACGGATATGATGGAGAATACTTTTCCCAATACCAACATCGCGCACGAGTTTTTTCAAACCAATATGGAACAGCGTTTACCAGAGTCTATAGAAATTGGCCTCTACCGCATTACTCAAGAACTCGTCAGCAATATCCTCAAACATGCCAATGCCAAAGAGGTCACTATCGAACTCCTCAAAAACAAACAGGAAATCGTACTAATGGTAGAAGATGATGGACAAGGATTTAGTCCAGCGCAAATACAAAAAGATGGACATGGCTTGACCAATATTCGATCTAGATTACAAGCCATCAAAGGAGAAGTCCATTTTGAGTCGCCCCAAGAAGGGGGAACTTTGGTGACGGTGCGGGTGCCCTTTCGCAGCTAAGACATTTTAAAACGCTTCCCCAACACAGAACTTCTCCTTGTATTGACTTGCAATAAAAACATATGTGTTTCGTCTTATTTCATGCCAGAAATTATGCTTTTTCTAAGCTATTTTTGAGTTATGAAAATGATCTATTTCTCCCTACTCCCCATTTTTCTTTTCTCGCTCGGACAAAGCAAGCTTTTCGCCCAAGCGTCCCAAGATAGCTTTGTCCTCGATTTGGCACAAGAAAAAACCTATCGAAGCATCAGCAATGATTTCCATGCTACCATGCTACACCTTGCAGAACCCAGTACCGTTTCTACAGGTATTCCCAAAGACAGTTATCGTTTTAATGGCGTCGCTCAAAAACGACCATTTATCATCAACCTTGATTCTAGATTCCCCATTGCCCTTGCCGGAAAAAATTGGTATAGCCGACGCAGTGGTTTGTTTTTCACCCTACATGCCACTCCCCAATACCAAGCTCGAATCTTTCGAGATGATCCCAGTCAAGGAGACAGTTCTCGCTCTGTCCGCACGCCAAGTTATATCCCGGGCGGTAATCTTTTTATCACCCATAAAAAATGGTGGGGCAAGGATTTGAATTTAAAAAAAATAGGTCCAGTAAAACAACATCTCTTTGCAATGGTTCGAGGTTTTCACCATTCCAATGGACAAGATCAAAAGGAATTTAAAGAAGACGGAACGATCAATACTTATAATGGAAATTTTGGAGAAGGGATTGTATTTGAAGTGGCGATGGGCGCTTATTATACGAAGACGGGGAAGCAAACAGATTCTCTACAGCGACGACGGTTATTTTCTCCTTCTCGAAAATTTCAATCTACTTTTCAAAAGCAATACAATGCTTATTGGCGATTGGGCTACGAACACCATCCCAAAATCACCGAACGCATTACGACCAATTTAGCTTTTGATCAATATGATTTATTGGGTAGAAATCTTCTTCGCTTTCAGGCGGGCTTTATCAGTTGCCCAAAAACCAAAGAGTATGCTTTGCACAAAAACGGAGAAAAGGTTTTACTCAATAGCTATGAAGCCAAGGAACGCTGGCGATTGGTATTTAATGCGAGTTATATTTCTGATAGAAAATTAAATTCGGGATCTATCTACGATCTAAAACCCATCCCCTTAGGCAATTTAGGCAAACGTGTCAACCTTGATCTTACTTTTTATAAAAAAACAAAGGGTAGTAAGCATGCCGCTTGGTTTGCCCAAGTTGGCTATTATGGCAGTGACCCGTATAATTTGTATTTTCAACAAAGTGTATTATTTTACAGAATCGGTTTGGCTTGGTCGCCCTTTAAAGTCAAACCTTTATAAATTCACAAGCCATAAATCTAATGAGCCCCATAAAAGTATTGCTGGTAGATGATCACCAAATAATGATCGATGGAATACTTTCTATCGTTGAAGAGGAGGAGTGGATAGCAATTGTTGGTCAGGCGAGTACCGGTAGAGAAGCGATTGACCTTTGCGAACAATTGAAGCCAGACTTGGTGCTCCTAGATCTCGATATGCCGGTGATGAATGGAATAGAGGCCAGCAAGCAAATCAAAAATATTTTCCCCGATATAAAAATAATCATTCTCTCCCTTCATTCCGAAAAATCGGTCATCGAGCACATGATCCAAATCAACATTGATGGCTACCTGATCAAAACTTCTGATAAAGCAGAGATGCTGCAAGCCATTAAAACGGTAGCGGAGGGAAAAAAATATTTCTCCAGTGCCGTCACCTTTGCTTTATCGGGGATCGCCACGGAATCCACCTCCATCGTAAACATCAGCAATCAATTGCAAACGCAACTTGCTTCCTTATCCGAAAGAGAGATAGAAATCTTAAAATTAATTGCAGAGGGATTTTCTAATAAAGAAATTGGGAAGCAATTGCGCCTTAGCTTTCGCACCATAGATGCGCACCGTGCCAATTTGATGAAAAAACTGGAGATAAAAAAAGTAACCGGATTGGTTCGGTTTGCAGTAAAAACAGGGATTGTAAATTGACGAATAGGTAGACCGTATTCAAAAAACGATTTTTAAAACCGTCCCAACTAGGGTTCCATCTCCACTTCTACAATCATTTCTCGAGCTTCCGAAATTCGCAATTTTTGATTGCTTTGAATACGATAGCTTTTCCCGGCATGGTATTCCAGTAGCATTGAAGAATTCATCAAAGCATTTTCCATTAGTCGATTGATCGCAATAAAACTAGGTTGCGCTGCAGTAAAAGCAATCGTTACTTTTTGCGTTTGCAAATCAGCTTTTAAAGCTTGGTAAGTAATCGTAGATAGGCTGCCATCTTCTGCAAGAGTAGAATCTACTTGGTATTGATCAAGCCAAGCGATGCGATTGATATCAGCATTGGCAAACATGGCAAATTCTTTGGTAAAATCTAAGGTGTCAAAAGTCTGACTTTCTTTCTCTCCATTGATTTGCGTACTTTTTTTAAATCCTTTATGCTGGCGCCATTGCGCTGATTCTTTTTCGAAATAATTTTCCAAATCGAAAAAAGCATTGGTTTCAGACGCGAGCTTCTGCTCGGTTGACTGACAAGCAAACAAGGAAGATAAAATCAATACAAAAAAGAAAATATTTTTTTTCATCTGTCCATTTTCATTTTAGGTTAAAGTCACATGGACGTTTCAGGAGATCAAATTCTTACCATCCATCAAATTCGATTTTTCTACACCAAGCAAAGCGAGGATAGTGGGTGCAACATCGGCCAAGCGACCATTAGCGATCGTTTTACCATCTGTATTTTTACCCACGAAGATAATAGGAACGGGGTTGGTCGTATGCGCTGTATGCGGAGAACCATCCGCATTGATCATAAAATCAGAATTGCCATGATCAGCAATGATGATGGCATCATAGTCTAGGGTGTAAGAAATATTTAAAATCTGTTGTACACAAGTATCTACCGTCTCCGCAGCTTGGATGGCGGCCTTAAAATCTCCAGTGTGTCCGACCATATCTGTATTGGCAAAATTGAGACAGATAAAGTTTGGTTCGCTTGAATTCATCGAATTGATAATGGCCTCTGTGATTTTCTCGGCACTCATCTTGGGTTCCAAATCGTAGGTCGCTACTTTGGGAGAAGGAATCAGAATACGGCTTTCGCCTGCAAATTCTTGTTCTCGACCACCAGAGAAAAAGAAGGTAACATGTGGGTACTTTTCGGTCTCCGCGATTCTCACTTGTGTTTTTCCGGCCTTGGCCAAAACTTCCCCTAATGTTTCTTGCAAATTATCTTTAGTAAACATCACTGCGACGTTTTCATAAGCTTGATCGTAACGCGTCATCGTCACATAATGCAAAGGTAGTTTTTGCATCGCCTGCTCTGGAAAATCTTTTTGCGTCAGCGCTTCCGTCAATTGTCGAGGTCGATCTGTTCGAAAATTAAAAAACAAAACAACATCTCCTTCTTCCATCCTAGCCAAACTTTTTCCATCACTTCCCACTTTCGCTATGCCCGGCAAAAATTCATCGGTGATCCCTGCTTCATATTGTTTAGCAATCGCTTCTTCTAGTTGATCGACCAATGCTCCTTGCCCATTGACCAAGAGGTCATAAGCCAATTTGATTCTTTCCCAGCGTTGATCTCGATCCATTGCATAATAGCGACCAATCAGACTTGCCAATTTTGTTTTTCTATCTTGTAAAAAAGCTTCAAGGTCTTTTACAAAACCCAATCCACTTTTAGGATCTACATCCCGACCATCCGTGAAGCCATGAATATAAGTATTACTGATCCCTGCTGCTTCTATAATATCGACTAAAGCTTTTACATGATTGATATGTGCATGAACGCCACCATCCGAAAGTAAGCCCATCAAATGAATGGGTTTATTATTGGTTTTGGCATAATCCAATGCTTGCTGGAGGATTTCATTTTGTCCCAAGGTCTTTTCTGCAATAGCCTTATTGATCCTTGCCAATTCCTGATAGACGACTCTTCCTGCTCCAATATTCAGGTGCCCCACTTCTGAGTTTCCCATTTGCCCTTCCGGCAATCCAACATCCTCTCCATAGGTAATCAATTCCGCATTGGGGTATTCCTTGTACAGGCGATTCATACAAGGTGTATTTGCCTGCGCTAGTGCGCTTACCTTGGGATCAGGCCCATGCCCCCATCCATCGAGGATCATCAGAATCACTTTCTTTTCTATCATAAGGGAATAATTTAGAATTTTGGGGTCACTAGTTTTATTAAGTTAAATAGACTTTTAGTCGGCAAATCGTTATTTTAGCTTTGTTAATCACCGAAGTTATTTTAAAATGGAGGTTGATATTAGTTGTAAGTGCTTGTATTTCAAGACGAAGTTCCATTTTTTTTTCGTAGCCAAAGCTACGGTGAAAAAAATTAACTGAAGTATTGGAATTCAATGACTTGCAAATAAATCATCTGTCTATTTTAAAACAACTTCATC
>CAYQRA010000392.1:0-6660 GCA_964419315.1 uncultured Saprospiraceae bacterium
AATCCAGAAGCCAATCTCGTAGAATTTCTTTTTTGTCCAGCAGACCTGACACCAGATCAGGATGAGCGTTGCCAGAGCCTCGCCAAAAAAACAATCGAAGCTTATAATATTTGTGGCTTATTGGCCGTAGAATTATTCCTAACCAAAGATGGTCAAATCTGGGTCAATGAAGTGGCACCACGGACGCACAATAGCGGACACCATACCATTGATGCTAGTCAGACTTCTCAATTTGAACAACAAATCCGAGCCATCCTCAATCTTCCACTGGGCAGTACGCAGATGCACCAGCCCGCCGTGATGGTCAACCTTTTGGGGGCTCCCGAATTTACTGGTCCCGTAAAATATCAGGGCTGGAAAGAAGTGGTGGCTATTGAAGGAGCTCACTTTCACATTTATGGCAAAGCGATTACTAAACCTTTTCGAAAAATGGGTCATGCTACCGTGGTGGATCAGGATTTGGAAAATGCCAAAACCAAAGCCCGTAAAATCCTTAAGGATTTAAAAATAATTAGCTAGCTTAAAACATCCGTTTGACCATCAATAAAATGTAAATAGATCAATGAAATCACCTCAAGTCAGTATCATCATGGGTTCGGATTCGGACCTTCCCGTTATGCGACAAGCCGCCGATTTGCTCAATGAATTTAATATTCCTTTTGAGCTAACGATTATCTCTGCTCACCGCACGCCAACACGGATGATGAATTTTGCAAAGAAAGCACATACCAAAGGAATCAAAGTCATTATTGCTGGAGCGGGCGGCGCGGCACACCTACCAGGAATGGTGGCCTCCATTTCTCCTCTCCCCGTCATCGGTGTTCCCGTAAAATCTTCTAATTCCATTGATGGTTGGGATTCGATCCTATCCATTCTCCAAATGCCAAATGGCGTCCCCGTAGCTACAGTAGCTTTGAATGCTGCAAAAAATGCGGGTCTCTTAGCGGTACAAATTATAGGTAGCCATGATAAAGCGATCCAAGAAAAAATGGCTCTCTATAAAAAGGAGATGGCCAATGGAGTCGCCAAAAAATACAAACGAC
Source organism: uncultured Saprospiraceae bacterium (assembly GCA_964419315.1). Taxonomy (GTDB): domain Bacteria; phylum Bacteroidota; class Bacteroidia; order Chitinophagales; family Saprospiraceae; genus CALLVY01. The sequence goes on from CAYQRA010000392.1 coordinate 1,044, forward strand.
TCGAAAAAATGGGATACCAAAAATACACCAAAAAATAGCGTTCTTTTCTCTTTAACCAATATCCTTATCGTTACCTTTTGGGTATTAGGAAGTCCTAAAGCTGGAGTGGAATAGAATACAACAAATACCTAATTTATTATTAAACCTAGCTGTGCCTAAATCCAAGGACATGCTAACAAAAAAACATTTACACATGGGTTTATTTTCATTTTTAAAAAATGCAGGATCTAAATTATTTAAGAAAAAAGAGGCGGCGGTTGCTGCACCAGAAGCGGCTCCTGAATTGACGAAGATTCAAGCATTAGAGGCGGAAGTTAAAAGACTAGGAATTCCTGTTGAGAATTTGTCGCTTGACTTGGCAGAGCAAGTAATTATTTCTGGAAAAACCAATACCAATGCAGATCGCGAAAAAATTATTTTAGCCTTGGGAAATGTACATGGAATTGGATCGGTAGAAGATCATATCGATGTGGCTAATCCTGAGCCAGAAGCTGTTTTTTATACGGTACAAAAAGGGGATTCTCTTTCTATGATCTCCAAAACTCAATATGGTGATCCCATGAAATACCCACAAATTTTTGAAGCGAATAAGCCAATGCTATCTCACCCAGATAAGATTTATCCGGGGCAGGTATTGCGGATTCCTCAGGTTTAGGAATTGCTTATTATCGAATCTGCTGGGTAGCTTGAAGCTGCGTGGTAGATTCAGGATGAGCTCAAAAATTAGAAGACCCCAAACTCAGATTTGAGTTTGGGGTCTTCTAATTTTCTATTCTTCTTAGCTATTCGCTACCTAGGCACTAAGTCAAATTCCACTCTCCTATTCAATTGACGGCCAGTCGAACTTTCATTATCCGCAATGGGTCGGGATTCGCCGTAGCCAATATAGCTCAATCGGCTAATGTCGATGCCTTTTGCTCGCAGATAGTCATAGCAAGATTGTGCTCGATTCGAAGATAAAGTGAGGTTATTCTCTTCTGTTCCACGATCATCGGTGTGGCCACTGATTATCAATTTATAGTCGGGATAGCGTCTTAGGATTTGCTGTACTTGATCTAGGATGGCAAAAGAAGCGGGCTTCAATTGATCCTTCCCAGTCTCAAATTGTACGGCCTGAATGGCGTATTCTAGAGTCGCTTTATCTTCTTGGCGAATTTCTGGGCAACCATTATTACTAGCAGGTCCAGCACTATTTGGACAACGGTCTTTGTCATCATGAAGTCCGTCTTTATCCGTATCTGGACAACCTTGCGCATTCAGTGGTCCGGCCAATTTTGGACAGCGATCTTCTTTGTCTGCGATCCCATCACCATCGGTATCTGGACAGCCATTTATCTGGCCAGCACTATTTGGACAATCATCTGCTTTATCGGGAACGCCGTCGCCATCTGTATCTGTTTCGGGGCAACCCTCATTGGTAATTGGTCCCGCTTTATTGGGACATTTATCTTCTGCGTTTGCCAAACCATCATCGTCATCATCAGGACAACCATTTACTTTTCCTATTACTTCTGGGCAATCATCTTTGGGATCTATAACGCCATCGCCATCCGTATCGGGACAGCCCTTGAGGGCTCTTGTACCAGAGAGTTTAGGACATTCATCTTTGGAATCTTCGATGCCATCACCATCTGTATCTGGGCAGCCATTGAAGGCAATTTCTCCGGGCACTTCTGGACAATTATCATTTTCATTTCTAACGCCATCACCATCTAAATCACTTCCAAAAAGCTGGGTAGAATCAATTTGTTCTGTGGTTTTTCCAAGCATAAACCCAAGACCAATTCCGTGTTGCAAATTATCTCTATTGGAAGACAAAGATTTTCTAAATTCACTTTGCGCATTGATATAAGCGTATTGCCCCAATCGGATATGAAAGCCAACTCCAACCGGAATCTGTATATTCATATCTGCATTTTCTTCAAAGACCGCTCCTGCTCCTGCCAAAAAATAAGGAATCAAGCGATTTTTATATTCAAAATATTGGAGGTGAATCAGTCCATCTACACTTACAATGGTGCGGTTTTCTGATTCGCCGGGAAGGTTGATCACCCCTACTTTGGCAGGGATGGCAGCACTTACTCTGCGGCTTAAATTGCGTAAATAAGCGACCTCAAAACCACCTCGATAGTTCTGAAAATCAGTAAACTCTCCGGTGGAAGGAGCATGATAATCCGTCACTATTCTTTTGAAAATCAGTGCATTAGGTCGAGTCGGGCTCTGTGCAAAAAGAGAAGGAATTGCTAATAAGAAAAGGGCGCTAGCTAGAAAGAAGATCGTTCTGTTCATTTTCGGTATATTTATATATCTCTCCCACAAAACAATGAGTTTATGCAAATTTGGGAAAAGATGTGGGACTATAATATTACGAAAATACTTCTTTTTGGTTACGGAACCCTTTTTTTGGGTCGCCTTTTTTATGATCCTCTGTCCTACTAGCCTAAATTTTTAGTCTTTGTGAATTACTTTTCTTTAATTTTTTAATCGAAGAACCAATCAAAATTCCTCCGATCACTCCTGGAGCCAACCAAGCGATTAGACCGGGTAAAATGGTATTATTGACCACACAAAAAGCGGTAAACGTTGCGATATAAGATCCTCCCATTCTTATTATGTGTTTGTACAACCAATGCTTGGGATCCAAGGGAGCAATTCCTTTTTGTTGCTTGTAAAAAAAACGAAGATCAGAAAAAGACAAGCTTGTACAAATACTACCAAAGACGATATAAAGTATAGCCAAACCCGTTTTCCCTAGCAAAATATTATAGCCTCCTAGACCAATCATAGCCACACCCGCCATCGCTACCAAAGTAGCCACTATCCAATCCAATTTTGCAATGGGCTTAGTTACCTTTTTATACAATACTGCTCGTGATCCGGTGAAGGTGTTATAGAAAGAAAAGACACCAATTAGGAATAGAAAGAGCAAGTGATCTGGTTTAAAGCAAAACATCAAACTAGAAGTCAAGAAAACACCGAACATGGTATAAAAATAAACCCTGCCCAATTGCACATGCAATCGTCCTCCTTTCTTGGTAACCATCGGGCCTAAGCCAAATAGCAAAGCAGAGAATCCACAAATAACATGTATCGTTAGTAAAATAGAATAGAGATCCATTAGATATTATTTTGGTTCTCTGACAAACGGACATAGGAGTGACCACGGAGTTCAGTTCCATTCGTCTAGGAACCCCGTAGCAAGACCGGACAGGCCTGCCTCCGGTGTCGCTTGTCAAAGAAAGTTTATTTTTTAAAAGATGAAAGTAGGCGGTCTCCTAAAAACCACCTAAGCAGCTATTGGATTCCGCGAATAATTTAGGGCTAAACTTTAGAAAGTGATTTTATAATTGATCACAGGAAAACGTCCTAATTGATACGTATTGACAATTTCCTGTTTTTTCTCGCTATAAGATTGGCTAAAGATGTTTTGGTTATCAAAGGCATTTTGCATATCCAACGACCATTCTTGCGTTACTTTTTTGCTATTAAAGCGGATGGTAAATTTGATGTCATTTCTAAAATAACTTGGCAGTTGTCCTTCGTATATCTGAGTCTCATCGCGCACCTCCTCTCCTGCTGCAATCGAAGCTGCCAAATCAATCGGTGTAATTCGTCTTCCACCTGCTGCTGTCAAGCGAGTATCCAATGCAATCGAAATCTTTTTATTAATTCTAAATTCTTTCCCAACCAAAAGATTCCCAACATACTGACCATTAAAAGCCGTATTTCTTTCTATATCATCGCTGGCGACATAAGTAGAATTGAAAAGCGAAACGGTACTTAGTAAATAAAATCCTTTTTCAAACTTTTTCTCTAAAGTCAATTCCAAACCATAATTGGTTCCGGTTCCTTCATTGATCAAGCTATCTCTAGATGGTACGGCAAAGTCTGCTCCTTCATTCAAGGCCGAATAAGGACTCCTTCTTTGCTGGACGGGAACATTACTCAAAGCCTGATAGTAAGCTTCTGTTTTTAAATTCCATCCGCGAGCGAAAGCCCATTCAAAGCCACCAATGACTTGATCACTTTTAGTCATCCCCAAGTCTTGATTGGTTTGTACCATTCCTGCGGCTGTTTCCGTTTCGATAAGGTAGAGTTGAAAATCTTGGATTTTACTATGGCGCCCCAATCCAAAAGTGAATTTTAGTTTAGGATTAAAGGCATATTTTAAATTGATTCTTGGCTCGACCGAAGCACTATTATTCAGGGTAAATAACTGGGCAAAGAAACCAGCATTTAAAGTCAAGCGATCATTGAATCGGTATTGCCATTGGGCGTAGGTTTGAGCCATGGAAGAAGTACCGGTATAGGAACGGCGAATTATCCAATCGTCTTTTTCAATATCTAAGCGAACAGAATCTTGAAATTGGAAATCAAAATGGTGATAACTCACTCCTAAGTTTAGCGTATTCCGAACATTGATTTTATTTCGGTAATCATAGGCCAGACGTGTTCTGACAATCTTAGAATCATCGCGAAAGAATGGGATTTCTTCAAAAGCATCATTGATATTATCCTGATCTGTTTTATTTCCAGAAAGACTTACATTCAGACTTACTTTTCCGTAGCTTTTATTATTGTAATAATGCTTATTGGTCAAAGCCACCATTCCCATTCTAGTTCGGTAAAATAGATTTTCTCTAGACCCAGAGAAGAAATTGGGGTCATCTGTTTCGGCAAAACTGGATAAAAAAGCGATATCAGAATTTCCTCCCAAACCGAGCAAAGAAAAGGTGCCTAATTTTTTGGTCGGTACTTTTACTTTAAAACTTAAATCTTGATAATTCGGTACGGCATCTCCAGTTCCCGTAGCTCCTCCAGTGCTGCTAATCTTATTGATTAAACCAATGACCGAGTAGCGATAATTAAGGATATAACTCGCCGAACTTTTTTTACTAAATGGTCCTTCCAAACCAAATTCAAAACCATTGAAACTAATCTGTCCCATTCCTTCTGTTTTGTCTCGGTTGCCTGTTTTTACTTTGAGGTCGAAGACGCCAGAAAGCGCGTTGCCATAATTAGCCGGAAAAGCCCCCGTTAAAAAAGTAGAATTCGCCAATAGATTATTATTGAGCATACTCACTGGCCCTCCCGTGGCACCAATGGCACCAAAATGACTTGGATTTGGAATATCCATTCCATCCAATCGCCACAATAAACCAGAAGGAGAGTTGCCACGTATCACGATGTCATTACGAGAATCATCATTGGCGGATACTCCAGCAAAGCCAGAAGCCATTCTCGAAACATCATTTCTACTTCCAGAAAAACGAGCAGCTACCTCGGAATCAAATTCTTGTACACTTATGGTTGCCAATTCACTGGTTTTGGCATCCTGCTCCGCCGTGGCCGTTACCACGACTTCATCGGCGGTCAGCACACTTTCGATCAATTCAAAATTAACCACTAGTTCCTTCCCTGCGTTGAGCAACATGTTTTCCGCCACTCTATCTTTATAGCCTAAATAAGAACAAAACAAGGTATAGCGACCGATTGGTAATTGCGGCAGCAAATAATAGCCTTCTACATCGGTGCTGGTCCCAATCAATGGATCCGAGCCCAAAATGGCTACGGTAGCTCCAATGAGGGGCAAGCCGGGTTCGACGTCCACTATTTG
>CAYQRA010000393.1:0-6654 GCA_964419315.1 uncultured Saprospiraceae bacterium
TTGAATAAGATCATCATCGCTATTGACGGTTTTTCCTCTTGTGGAAAAAGTACTTTGGCTCGCCAACTCGCCGCAAAACTCGGGTATGCCTATATTGACTCGGGAGCTATGTATCGAGCAGTCACCCTCTTTTTCATCCAAAACCAAATAGACCTGAAGGAGGAAGAAGCAGTCAGTAAGGCACTAGAAAACATCCATATCCATTTTGAAAATCTAGCAGGTCTTAATTCTACCTTTCTCAACCAGACTTTGGTAGAAAAAGAAATCCGCCAAATGGAAGTGTCTGAGCTCGTCAGTCCAGTAGCGACCATCTCTCAAGTAAGACGGGCCATGGTGGCGCAGCAAAAAGAAATGGGTAAGCAAAAAGGTATTGTGATGGATGGTCGAGATATCGGTACGGTCGTTTTCCCACAAGCGACCCTAAAACTTTTTATTACTGCGGATACCAATGTTCGAGCCCAACGAAGATTTGAAGAACTCCGGCAAAAAGGAACACCGACTGAATTGGAACGTGTTTGTAAAAACCTTAAAGAAAGAGATCATATTGATTCTAATCGGGCAGATAGCCCTTTGCGGCAAGCAGAAGATGCAGTCATTATCGACAATACGAACCTGACCGAATCAGAGCAATTGGTAATGGCCTTAGCTTTGGCGCAGGAGCGGATTGCTGCGGAAGGGGCAGGAAGTTAGCACCTTTTTTATTGGGTTCTCCCATCTCACTTTGGTAAAAGAACACCTTGCTTCTAAAATCCTAGAAAATTAAAAGCCACCCTTTAAATTAATAAAGTAGTGGCTTTCATTTCCCCAAAGCTATTCTTGATTAAATGATAATTTCGAATCTAAGCGTTTATATGATCTTAGGTGTTAAGCCTTTTTTAGGTCAAAACCCGCTTGATAACTTTATTTTAAACCATCTGAATGGTTTTATACTAATCAAAAAATTAAAGCAAATTTGCTTGTTGGTTCAGAGAATTAGTACACGCTCTTGTTAGAAAGTACTTAAAGATTATGCCAAAGCCTACCTCATTATTAATCAAGGCTTTATACAATCCCATTTTTAAACTTTATTCCCAAAATGAGATTCTAATTCCCAAATCAAGAAAAACTACTTCTAAAGAGATCACTTCTGCTCTTGTCCTGCCATCAAAAAAATATTGTTTTCTCTCGACAGAATTCTTGAATACCAATAACTTGATCTTATCTTTATTACTCGTTAAAAACTAACCCAGCGAACTATGAGTCCAAGCAAACCTTGTCAAATATACCTGCTCTATTCTCAAAAAGATCAGCCATTGGCAACTCAGGTTAGCTCGTATTTAAATGAATTTAAGCTCAAAGAGATCATCTATCAGTTTACGGAAGTGGCCATTGAAGAATTGGCGATTTCAGGAATGGAACAAGAACAGATAAAAAAATCAAGAGATCTATTTTTTATCATTGCTACTCCTAGTTTTTTGAAATCTGATTTTGCACATTCTTTATTTTTAAAAGATTTACTTGCAAGGCATCACCTAAAAAGAAATCAGTTGATCCCGATTTTCTTTTATGCAGAAGAAGAAGGTGCTCCTAAATTGCAAAGACTGAATCGCCTGCAAAGCAACAAAAATACGCTCCTCTTCCATAGTCAGTCTGCTTTGCATCAGCAGCTAATTCCTATTTTCCAAGAACTGGCACCAATCGTAATGGATTGGCGCAGGCACAACCAAGCTATTGATGAAGCGTGGAAAATGACTCGATCAATCAATGATTACGATACCTACCTTGCTTTCCAAAACTTACACCCCAATTCGGTTTATGCTTTGGAAGCCAAAAAAATTATAGAAGAATTAGTAGAAGAAAAGCTTTGGAAAGAAGCCATAGGTTTTGACCAAATGAAATACTATTATGAATACCTCGCCAGTGCACCACTCAAAAAATACGAAGAGGCTTGTATCAAAAAAATTCAAGAAATAGAAAGCAAACAAGAAACCGCTCAGGTGGATGCGTTAAAAAATAAAAATATCGCCTTAGCACTAGACTTCAAAGGTCGCTTTGATAAAAAATCCTATAGCCCAGATATTGACCAACACCTGTATCAACTTTTTGACCAAGCCACCCTTGAAAATCCGGAACTACAAACGGAAGCTTATTTCCTTCAGCACAAAGCTTTTCAAAACTGTAGCCCCGAAGAAGCACTTTCCCTCAATTTGTCGCTGACCTATAATCAACAAATCAAAGCACGGGTAAAAAGATTATTGGGAAGTCTGCAATCCTACCGTTCGATTTACGCTTTTGGGATCGTAGCTTGTGGCCTTATTTTTTGTTTTTTATTTTTCTATTACACCTTGGCCATTTTTCATTTGGGAAAAATGAATACGGCTTTATTCCTTGCTTATATCGTTTTGGTCTTTGTGGCTTATCGCTGCTATGATGGACTGCTACAGGCCACGAAGTGCATTGAAAAACATCAGACGCTATACGATCAGGTTTCTAAGGATTATATTTACTTGCAGGTCGCAGCCGTCAGTAAAGACCAAGAACAGATTCGACGCATTCAATTCAATTTGGCCAACACCAATTTCAATTTGATTCCTTACGAAAAGGCTTCTCTGATTTCTTTTATTGGAATGTCGGAAGCCATGGAAGTCGAACAAAAGGCCCAGCAATACCTGACTACGAAAAAAGGATAGCAGATTAATGCTTTATAAAAGCGATCCGCTATCCTATTTGCTATGTTTTTGATTAGTTAAACCAACATCCTCTTGAGTGACTATTGGATTTGGCCTTCCGGCAAAGGCAGGTTCCTTCACTTCAAGTGCTGTCACACTTGCCCCTTCGGGATCGTTCAGTTATAACCATTCTGTTTCAAGTACATTTCGGTAGCTACCAGTCCAGATTTTTTCAGACTGTCTTGCTGCGCAGTAGTGATGTCAAAGTTGATGGGAGAAATATTAAACACATTGATAAAAACCGTTCTTTCCAAATCATCTGCTTCTTCTAGGAGTTTGGTATGTTGGGTTTGCATCAGGGTGAGAAAAGTATTTTTGACATATTTTATCAGATGGTGATGCCCAAATTTTTCATTAACAATTTTTCCTTCCATCTGTCCCTGATACAATCCTAGCGTAGCCGCATTAGGTCCGTCTTTGGTATCAAAAGCATTGATTGGGTATCCATTGATCACACCTCCATCTACGAAAAAATCGCCTTCCATCTTTGAATCAGAAAATTGCCAAGCCTTAAAAAAAAGAGGAATAGACATCGAAGCTCTTACGGCTTCTGCGATAGGAATATCGGGCGTTATCGAAAAGCTAAACTCCTGCAATTCATGTTTATTAATATTCGCAGAATAGACTCGTAAATCCATTCCACCTTTGTTCTTCAAATCTCGAAAAGTAGCCATCTCATCTAAACCTAAGGGAGAAGCGGCCACTTGTTCTTTCATCCATTTCAAAAAATAATCTCCTGAATAAATCCCGTAGCGTCCTAGAATCCCCAAGTCATTTTTATCATCCTTAAATTTTTTAAAAGGCAATTTATCGACGATGTCTTCGATGTTGGAACCATTTGGATTACTATCTCCGGTAATTGGATATTTCATGGCTACTAGGGCGGCCATAATAGATCCCGCAGAAGTTCCAGCGACTCCTTCCATCCCATCCATCAATCCTTCTTTTTCCAAAACTTTTAAGGCCCCGGAATAAACAACTCCTAGCACGCCACCGCCTCTGAAGACTAGGTTTTTCACCTCGGTAGTTTTTAAGTCATTATTGCGGGTAGGCTCTTTTTCGGTGATGACAATTTTGCCGTCTTTCTTTTTGCTCAGACAAGACGATCCACTGAAGAGCAGACAGAGGAATAGAATAGTACACAATCCTTTCATTTTGTAATTATTTTTTGGAGTTAGAAAAGTTTTCCATGCCCTCCTTTGAATCAATTAATCAAAGGAGCGGCCTGCAATTTGTTGGGAAGATACGGAATTGAGAGGGAATTTTTTAATCGTCGGAAGACGATGAATTAGAACTTAGTTTTAGCGGGCTATTTTGGGGAGGGATGCAGCTTTGAGCGGAATGTCACCAACTTAAGAAGGTGATACTGCAAAAAAGGGGGAATCTGAATAATATTTTCTTCTTGCAGATACTACCTTTCTTGTTTTTTAGCTTTTTCGCGAAAAAAGGTAAGGGCTATCTGGAAGCTAGCCCTTACCTCGTTTGAGCTTACGGTATTTGGTGTTTTCCGCTTGAGAAAGATTAGGAGAATTGCTTCTAATTTGTTTTACGGTCACTAATTTTTTACTAAAATTTACTGCGAGATACTTAAACTCATTTCAAAACCACTGACTTTTACCAAAGCAGAATTAGTCGCCGCATCTTTTGATTTTCCGACTAAAGCAAAAGAATCACCATCATTGACTAATTTGGAAATATCCATTTTTGATTCCTCGTAATCGACTTTACCATAGGTACTTTCAAAATCAAGTTGGTAGTGATCAATCTGATAAAGCGGTAATTCGAGCGCTCCATATTTTCCAGAGAAATCGATTCCTTGAAAATCAGTATCTAAGGATCTTACGTTTAATTTTCCTTCAAAAGAGGCATGTGTCAAAAAAGAAGATTTGAGTAAATCTATTTTAAACTCCGCATATTTATCTGAATTAGAAATGATGCTTCCTGCGGTACCGATATTAAAATTAGTCTCAAAAGCATCTACCTCCAAACTTTCCACTTCTTTAAGTTCATGATTACCGTATTGATCTTTCAATTCCAAGGAAACCGCTTTGTCTATTTCCACCTTACATTCAAATAAATCCCAGATCCCCCGATCCATACTTTCCAACTTGATTTCCGCATATTTACCTTTAAGCATCAGCTCGTCTTTAATAGCTCCAAGACTTATTTTCCCTTCAAAAACATCGAGGTTCAGATCATTAAAGTGCCCTGCTTCAATGGTGGAATATTTGCTTTTCAAACCAAGCGTTTCTCCATTTTTTAAAAAAAGTTTCCCTTCAAAAATATCAATATTGGCTTGTTTAAAATTCCCAATATTGGCATTGCCATACTTCAATTCAACGTTTAAATCTCCATCGACATTTCCAACATCCAGATTGCCAGAAAAAAGACTGACGGCTACATCACAGGAAAGATCACCAATTTGAATATTGTTGTATTCATTTTCCAATTGGAGTTCAGCAACATTGGGCAACCATAGGGTTAGATCAGATTTTATAATATCAATTTTTGTTTTGATCTCCTCGCCATCAGAAAATTTAACTCTATGAGTCCCCCACCCCAGAAACCAAGTCACTGAACTCCACGTTTCGATATGAAAATCAGAGTTGACGGTTATTTTAGAAGCTTGGTTATTCACTTCCAAAGTGTACTTTGAAATCAGTTTTTCTACGTCTTCCTTTTCATTTCCTTTCACTACTAAGTTCGCTTCTAACTTAGCTTGCGCCCCATCGTAGTAAAGCACGTTTACCCATCCCCGATCATGGACTAATTCAACAACACTATTGCTATTGACCTCAAATTCCGTGCTGACGGTTTTCGTTTTTTCATAAGTCAATTTAGCATCCACAGATCCTGCGCAAAACAGGAGTCCCAAAAAAAGAACACTTTTAAAACCAGCTTTATATACTTTGTTTTTTATCCAATTCATCATAATAATTTTTTAATTCAATTTCATGTAATAGCAATTCATAGAGTTTTATTCGTCGCTTCGAACATTCCAACAAGGATTTAATAATCTTTCTATCTGGACCATATTTTTTTAGATCTTCCTTGTATTTAGCCGTTACTTTATCTAGTTCTTTTAGTTGATCATAAATGTCCTGGTATTCCTCCGGGGCGATATTCATCGTTTTGATGAGACTGTCTTGCTCTGCCAGCATAGAGACCAATATCGCATGAGACTCCGCCAATTGAGGATCGATATTTCTGAGATTTTCAAGCGCCAATGGATCTTCCGATGGTTCCGTGGGTTGAAAAATAAAAAAGCCTATAAGCAACAGCAGAGAAGCGGCAACCGCTAAAGGTTTCCATAGAGAAAAACGCTTCGCCGGTTTTTTCCCTTGTTGAAAATCCGCCCAAAACTGTTCCGCATCGGGCTCTTCCATCCGATCCAATTCGCTTAAATTATCTTTGATAAAATCGTCTAAAGACTCACTCATATTAGCTAGATTTTAAAATTTCAAGCAGCAATTTTTTTGCTCTTCTAAATTGTGTTTTGGAGGTCGACTCAGAGATCCCTAATATTTCTGCAATCTCTTTATGTCGATAGCCTTCCAAGAGATACAGGTTCAAAACAGTCCGACAACCCTCTGGCAATTGTAGGATCGCTCGGTGTATTTTTTTAAGCTTATACTCGGGTGGCTCTTCCGTTTCTTCTGCTCGCTCAAAACGATCTTCGTAAGCGACAAAGCTTATCTTTTGGGAGGCTTTTAAAAAATTCAAACACTGATTTATGGTAATCCGTTTTATCCAGGCTCCTATCGTCGAATCGCCTCTAAAGCGAGCCAAATCTTTAAACACTATGGCGAAAACATCTTGAATAATATCTTTGGCTTGTTCTCGATCCGCCACCATTCTCACCGCCCGATTGTACATGGCAGGCATATATCGGACATAGAGTTCCTTCTGTGCCACGGTATTGCCTTCGATACATTGTTGTATCAAA
>CAYQRA010000394.1:0-6653 GCA_964419315.1 uncultured Saprospiraceae bacterium
CCCTCCCATGTTTAAAATATAATTTACGGGCTCATAAAGCCGCTTTGGAGAAGATTGGAAAGAATTTTGAGATAGATAACCCAAGAAAAGTTGCTGTAGTTGAGAGAAGTCTTTCATAGAATTGAAAATTGCCTTTTGGCGTGATGAAAATGAGCTGTAAATATAGCTAGGCACAATGAGCTTTGGGCATACTTCCTCCAATTAAGTTAATGATGGTCTCTTTTCCCACCACACGTCCTTAGAAATACCTGCTTTGCCGGTAGGTAGGATCGATCATTTTCCTAAATCCATTTTGTCTAAGTATTTATTATCTCCCCTCCCCTTGCACAATTCTTCAAATGAGATTAAATTACAATATTAAAATAAGTATCAAACTAAGCCTATAACAGCCTAAACTACACGTTTCACCTAGCGTAACCTTTTGGATATTGACTCGTAAATAATATTAAACTATAAAATACTTAGAAAATGACCGCCAACAAAAGAACTATTAATATCCTCCTAATTGAAGATAACCCAGGAGATGTAAGGCTTACCCAAGAAGCTTTTAAGGAGGGTAGAATGACTGTGAACCTAGATGTCGTCATGGACGGGGTTGAGGCGATTAAGTTTCTGAACAAACAAGAAGGTTATTCAGACAGGACTATTCCTGATTTAATACTATTAGACCTCAACCTTCCTAAAATGGATGGTCGGGAAGTTTTGGAGGAAATAAAATCTGACCCTCAGCTTAAACGTATTCCTGTGGTAGTTCTCACTACTTCTAATGCAGAGCAAGACGTTTTAAAAAGCTACAACCTTCATGTCAACTGTTACATCAACAAGCCAGTAGATTTTGATAAGTTTTTTGATATCATTCAAAGAATAGAGGACTTCTGGTTAAGTACTGCTATTTTACCTAGCATGATGTAAAAAATCTTTTTTCAAGCCTAGAGTTTTAGCGCACCATTTTTATTTTCTTTTGTTGTATTTTCAATGAAAGATACACTTCTACAACCATTTGAGTCATTACATAAATAATGAGCGTGAATAATAAATTAAATATTCTACTAATCGAGGACAATCCGGGGGATGCGAATCTAATTCAAATTCACATGAGGGAATCCTCTGTCAAACATGAATTATTCCACAAGGAGACTTTTTTTGATGGAGTTGATTTAATAAAAAATGGAGATGTTGATCTGACCCTATTGGACCTTTCTCTACCTGATAGTACCGGTTTTAAAACCCTTTCTTCTTTTCTGGAAAAATTTCCATTGATGCCCGTAATCGTTTTAACAGGTATCAATAATGAAATCGTTGGTAACCAAGCCGTAAAAGCTGGTGCACAAGATTTTCTGGTCAAAGGACAATTTGATGGAAAATTACTTGGTCGGTCCATCCGCTATTCTTTACAGCGTTTTAAGACTCAGGTAAAACTGGAGGAAACCGCTAAGAACTTGGCGATCAGTGAAAAACGTTTTGTGGAAGCTCAAGAAATGGCTCATTTTGGCAACTGGGAAATGGATATCGTTTCTAATGAAATGAAGTGGACAGATGAAATCTATCGGATTTTTGGATTCCATCCCAATAGCATCAGCCCTACTTTATCTGACTATCTGAACTACGTTCACATGGAGGATAAAACAGCTGTCGAAGATTTTTTCGAGACCGCCACCAAAGATGGTCAACTTCACAAAATTGAACATCGAATAGTCGTTGATGGACGCACCATAAAATATGTTTCTTCTCAAGCGAAAGTTTTTTATGAAGAAATGAATGGTAAAATTCTTTTAGTAGGAGCGATTCAAGACATCACAGAAAGAAAAGTTTCGGAGCAGCTGATCATAGAAAAAAACTTGTCTAGAAAAACTTCTATGATCAAAGAGGAAGCACTTGCTGATATGAGTTTCCATATCCGCACCCCGCTTTCTTCTATCATCAACCTCCTATTCCTTTTGGATAATACGGAAGCAAGTAGTCAACAAAAAGAATATGTTGATGGCCTAAAAACATCCGTAGATGACCTTTCGATCATGGTCAATAATATGTTGAATTTTTCGCTATTGGTTTCGGATACCATTGAGGTAAAAACCAAAGAATTCCACTTTAGAAATTTCCTACAAGGATTCAAAAAAGTGATTCAGATAAAAGCAGATAAAAAAAGCGTTTCTCTCAACTTTGAAATCAACGAATCTATTCCTGAAAAGCTAATCGCAGATCACGATAAGATCACACAGATCTTATACAACCTGATCGACAATGCACTCAAGGGTAGCAAAGAGTTGTCGGATATGGATATCCTTGTAAAAGGAACCTCGGCTACAGGAGAAGGGCCGATGCAATTGTCTTTCCGAATTCTTTGCAAAGGAAACAGTATCAACAAAGCTCAAATCAAGGAATTGATGGAGGCCGAAAAACTATTGGAAGAGTACAGCGAAGATCCTGAAGAACAATACAAACCACTCTTAGGAATGGCCATTGCCTTGAAGCTGACCAAGTCTTTAAAAGGTAATATAGAGATCGAAAATTTAGATGGAAAAAATACCGCCTATAATGTTTCTATTCCAGTAGAAGCAAAGAAAAAACGAATGTTGACGACTGGCGAAAAACCAGAAGCACCATTAAAAATCCTCTTGGTAGAAGATCATTTCCTCAATCAAATTGCGACCAAAAAAGTATTGATTGCTTGGTCGGATTACGTTACAGTGGACATTGCAGAAAACGGATTGATTGGGGTACAAAAATTCAGAGAGCATGGCTATGATTTGATTTTGATGGACATCCAAATGCCGGTGATGAATGGTATGGATGCGGCTATAAAAATTCGAGAATCTTCCGAAACGCCAATCATTGCGCTGACTGCAAATTCGTCGAAACAAGAAGAAGATCGATGTCAAGAAATTGGGATCAACGAATACTTGGCGAAGCCATTTAAACCGGAAGAACTTTATGATAAGATCATGAATCTTTTGGTAAGTGTTGCGCAGCCTTAAGCCTCTTTAGTGTTAAGTTTTTTAGTTCTATAAAATCCGGTATCGGATAATCCAAGAACGAGTTGTTTTAATAAAAAAGCCGAATGTTTTGCATTCGGCTTTTTTATTGATTACGGTTATTCTAATATCTTTTTCCACTGCGCTGAAACTTATCTTCCAAAGAATTGAGGACCATTTCCCAAAGTCTCTCGTAAGGAATAATTTCTATTTCAGAGGATTCTCCAGACAACTCCAAAGGCTCCGCCAAAAGCTTTTGATAATACTTATTGGCTTTTCGGATAACCCCTTGCCTATGGAAGTCCGCTTGCGGTAAAGTTAGGATCATTTTCACAAAACAATTGCTCCGATAATTCTCATCTTTTTTCAAATAACGGTAGACATATGTATTGAGTGCTTCCGTACGATCAATCACTTCATTGAAGCGACCGCGGTGCAAGAGAAACAAAGTTTGAATAATCAAAATTGGGATATTCAACCCCCGTTTATCTTTGGAATAATTGGGTACTTCGTTTAAGAATTTACCCAACCTAAATTTAGCTTTAGTCGCTGTTCCTTCCTCTGTTTCAATAATCCCAATTTCGACGAGATATTGAATAAAAGCGCCATAAATTTTCCAATTTTCTTTTAGGTGAGAATTGAGTGCTTTATACTTCGCAGAATTGATGGCTTCTAGATAAATCGCATATCCTTTTTGATATTTTTCAGAATGCATATTTAGTAGAAAATGCATTTCTCGCGTAATAAAATGATTATAGATAGAACGTGTTTCTGTAAACTTCAAACATTCCTTAACCACCTTTTCCCCTTCCTCATAATTCTTTAATTGCAAATGACACTGTAACATCCTAAACATCAAAGAAAAGCGGTGAAGATCTAAGGAATTTTTTTCGGAAGCCATTTTATCTAAGGCCGTTTGACACTCTCTAATTGAACCCACATAATCTTTTCCCAGCATATAGCGGAGCGCAAAAAAATGATAGCCATAATAGGTTAAAGATGGCGTATTGTATTCATCGACAAAAGGACGCAATAGTTTTTCTCTTTCGATAGCCTCTTCCAACAACTGAGACTGAATTCCTCTGGATCTAGAGAAAGCCATTCCCACGTCGTAATAAAATTCTTCCGCCATGCATTCTGCTTCCACCATTTTTTGATAACGCCTGATCTTTTTGTTCATCTCTGCCAACAACTTCACGTTGCCCGTAATCACCGCTCTTTTTCGAATCACTCTACTGGCCTCTAAAGCTAGATAATTGATGCCATATTTTTCGGCCTCCTTCAAGACCTTAGCATGCAATTCTCCTACCCCTTGGGTTCCTAAATAAAAATCTAAAACTTGTTGTGCGGTAAATAATTTGAGGCAATTGAAACGAGCGACAGAAGCGTCATTAAACCGAGGTTGGTTGGGATCTACAAACATCAAAGAATTGATCAATCGCGTTTTCAATTTATTTTTCAATTTTTGAAAACGACGATCTGATGCAGGCGCATTATAGATAGCCTGAGCGGCTTCCTCTTCAGATTCAAAAAGGCCAGATTGAAGGCCATTATAAAGATCATATAGTTTTCCAGTATGCTCGCCTGGATTACCAATGACTTCGATACGCTTCAATTTATGGCGACCGAGAACACTAATCATTTCGCTAAGTAAACCCATATAAACAATCTCTCAAAAGTTAATTATTTGCCTCTTTCAAAAAACACAAATAACTGATAATCAATTCTTTGAAAACAAAAAACTGTATAAAATGCCAAAAAACAGTATTATTGAACTAAAAAAACTGTTGTTTCATCTACAAAAATAATCTAGTATACTTGAAGAGTGGTTTAAATTAAAGAAAAATCTAATAGAGTTTATATTAGTTTTTTTTTGAAAAAACATCTAACAAAAAGCTTCTGTATAAAATTCAACCAAGGAATCATTTTCCTTTTCAAATGATCCTTTTTTTTATCCAAGTATGAAAAAAACTTAGTTAACACTGATGGGTTTCAGAGCTTAAACGACTTAGTTAAATATACAAAATAGAAATCGTAAAGTTGTCTGGATTAACAAAAAATTTAAATCTAATTTAAGAACAGAACTTATTTTATAGATTCATTCAACTAGCATTATTAAAATTAGTACGTAGTTAATACGTAAATCTAAATATTTAGATTTTAAAGAGAATAATACCCAATTGGGCTAAAGATTGTTTTGACAATAACACGCTCTGAAGGCATTCTATCATAATGATTGAATGCCTTCTTTTTTTGCACATCATAATTTCCTTTTACAAGGGCGGTAAACAAAAATAAGTCTAGGTAAGCGAAATAAACTTTACCTTTAGGGTAGATTTTTTATATCACTTAGTAGAAGTTGTTTGAAAATAGATAGATGATTTCAACTTCCATTTTCAAATAACTTCCTAATTATCTTGACTGATCACTTATGAAAATGTTTTCCTTTCCTTTATTCATTTGCTTGTTAATCCTCTTATCAGCTTGTAATGATACTCCTAAAGCCGATCTAATTATCCTCAATGGATCAGTAGCGACAATGAACCCTCTTCAACCAAAAGCAGAGGCGATCGCTGTTTTGAACGGGCGAATTCTAGAAGTAGGCAATAATACATCTATTAAGACATTAGCCGGCCCAAAAACCCAGACCATCGATGCACAAGGCCAATTTGTCATACCTGGTTTTATAGAAGGTCATGGACACTTTTCGATGCTTGGAAAAAACAAAGTAGACCTCGACTTTCTGAAAGCGACTAGCTGGCAAGAAATCGTAGATCAGGTGACCGCAAAAGCTGCTACCCTACCTGCTGGAGAATGGATCATTGGTCGAGGGTGGCATCAAGAAAAATGGCTGGAAAGTCCTGAGCACCAACATGGGGGCTATCCTTATCATGATGACCTCAGCGCCCTCACTCCCGATCATCCCGTTTTACTCAAACATGCGAGTGGTCATTCTTCTTTTGCCAATGCCAAAGCCATGGAAGCCGCAGGCATCAACATTGAAACTCCAAACCCAACCGGCGGAGCAATCATCCGAGATAATAATGGAAAAATAATTGGTGTGTTTGAAGAAAATGCACAGGATGCTATTCAGAACGCTCATTTAGATTTTCAAAACCTAAAAAATGAGGCGGACCTTTTGGCCGCTTGGCATCATACGATCGAACTGGCTCAAGAAGAATGTTTACAAAAAGGAATTACTTCTTTTCAAGATGCGGGCTCTTCTTTTTCGGAAATCGAACGCTACAAAAAATTGGCAGAAAATAATCAATTGAGAATGCGCTTATGGGTAATGGTTCGACATTCCTACGAGGAGATGAAAGATCGATTGGATGACTTTCCGATGTTGGATATTGGCAATTATTTTTTTACCTGTCGAGCAATTAAAACAGAGGTCGATGGTGCGCTAGGTTCCTTTGGTGCTTGGCTCTTGGCTCCTTATAATGATAAAGCGGATTTTATCGGCCAAAACACCACCGAAATCAGTGAAATCAAAAGCATTGCTAGCTTAGCAAAAAGAAAAGAAATGCAATTATGCGTCCATGCTATCGGAGATCGGGCTAACCGAGAAGTACTCAATATTATGGAAACCAATACCCAGGGCAATACAGACCATCGATGGCGTATTGAACATGCGCAGCATCTGCATCCTTCGGATATTCCAAGGTTTAGTGAATTGGG
>CAYQRA010000395.1:0-6647 GCA_964419315.1 uncultured Saprospiraceae bacterium
CCCATGCAGGTTTTGGAAAGCGATCAAGCATCCGAAAAAATCGGTCTAGAAATCACTAATCCCAATCCATTCGCAGGTTATAGTGTTACTTGGGTCTATTATCAAAATGGTCAAGAGGTAGCTTCTGTTTCAGGTGGCTTTTTCTCGATGGATGGAAACCGAGACTTAGATTATATTATTGATCTTCCGAACAGTATTTCAGATTTACCCTTTGGTTTGGAGTCTGGACTTTATGAAGTTAAATTAAGACTTTGCTTTCAAAAACCTTTTGGAATTCCACAGCAGATCACGACCCAACGTTTGGGAGAGACTGTATGTGTTGACATCTTGGATGGAGGAGCTCCGGCAGTTTGTTGTGAAGTTTCAGTCGCTTGTCTTGTCTACGTTGATTGTCCAGACCTTTCCATTAGTTTAGATCCCAAACGAACAAAGATTGTAGGGACTATTCCTCCTGGAGCTATTAATTGGGTTATCAGTGCAGAATCACAAGGTAAAAATGGACGTTTTCTGCAAAGGCAAAATAGTATAAATGTTTTGGATGGTTGTTGGTACTATTGCATTACTGCAGAATTCGAAAACGGATGTATCTCTGAAGCCTGTATGGATCATTGTAGTGAAGCCCCCAAAGATCCAGACAAGGGCGACCTTACCAATGGTTTCAATGTTCCGACTCCAACTGCCAGTCAAGCGTTAATTGACCAAACCAGAATTCCGAACAATAACAAACCGGTTCTAGTATATCCTGTTCCTTTTTCTGACCAACTCATGATCCAACAATCCAGTGAACGAGCAAATTTGATCATTACGGATATTACCGGAAGAGTCATTCTTCAACAGGTGATCGCTGATCGCACGACTGAACTCCAAACTAGTCAATGGGAAGCAGGCGTCTATTTCATCCAAATACTGGGAGATACAGGACTCCTACAGCAAGAAAAAATCATTAAGCATTAGGCCGCAATTTAACTAAAAAACAAACCCCATTGTAATCCTAAAAATTACAATGGGGTTTATCTTTTCGAGTCTGTAGAAAAGTAAGTTTAAACCAAATAGAACTTAAAGCTTAGTCACTATTTTCTTATTCGATGATTAAACTGTTTTTTAATTGGAAAGACATTTCTTGCCCCGCTCTGCTCAATACTATATTCCATACTTCTTTATCCCAATTTCTATGTTCCACCAAATTACAATAGTCTTCTTCACTTAAATCTTTATAATTATTGTCGTTTATCCCCATAATTTTATCTCCCAATTGAATGCCCAATTTTTCTGCTTCACTATCTTTAAGCAAAGAAGCTATTCTCAAGGACTCGTCTTTATAATGAAAGGTGATTCCAAAATGAGTAAAGCTTTGATTCTCAAAATCCGCATGCGGACTCAGCAATAATTCTTGGTCCTTCCAATTCATTACCAAGTCATAGTTTTTAAAAAACGCAGTACCCATCCTTGGCGTTGAATTTTTAGAAAATTTCAATACTTGCTTATTTAGTTTAATCTCACCAAAGGACAATTCATTGACTTGTAAATAATAACTTGAATCCATTTTTCCATAACCAAAGAACCCAAAACCGGTATAGCCAAATTGCATTACTTTTTTATTATTTGGTACACTTTCTTGAATCTGATCATACGTTCTAGACGAAAGACTAAAACCTCCGCTTGCACCTAGATCTATCATTACGTTTTTTTCTTCTTGGTCATTAATTTTAATATTACAGTAAGGCGTGTTTACATCATCCGTAAAAAAAGGAATCCGTTTTGCCGATGCATCAACTGCGATATTTTCCTTACTATCAGAGATGGTTATTATTTGATTTCGGTAGTCAATTTTCCAAACCGCTAAGCTCATCAGATTAGCACCAATAAGTCCATCAATATCTAAACATCCCAATTCCACAGATTGATTAAAATCTCCAATCGCCGCGCAAGTTTCTTCAAACTTTATTCCCCCTATGGTCATCCCTTCTATCTTAGTAATGCCCATTGCTTGGGCGTTGCCCTGAGCGTCGGGAGCATTAATGGTGATCAATTCTTTTCTCCCCAGGGTCTTTGCCAGTTCCTTGGATATTACATTAGGTGCGCCCGAGTCAAGTACGAAATCATAAACTTCCTTATTCAACTCAACTTTAATCAAGACTAATCCAAACTTATATTCAAAAGGTATTTCTGCTTTGAATGTTTTTTGTGGAATGCTCCCACTATCAAGCAGTTTAATAAACTTTTTTTTAACGGAACAACTGCTTAGGAATAGAATGGTCGTCAACAGAAGAATGGTCTTATTTGTCATTGCTTGTATTCATTTTTAATTACTATTAAAACAAAATATACAAATAACATATTTCCTACTACTCCTCAATAATATATCCCAACTCTGAAACCGCTGATACATTAAAAAATCCAACGGCTTGATCCGCGTCTTCTGTGGCATTTACCGGAAGAATATTACTCGGCACATTAGCCGGTGGCTCCGCGAAAAGTCCTGCATCTCCCAAAGTCATTTGCGTCAGCGACTCTTCCAAAAAATAAAAGGCAGGCGCATTGAGCGAATGGATTTCCACACGAATACTATCCCCAATCGCCCAAGGAGCTACATCGGTATTGTCCGGTGATTCCATGTCCAAATCTGGGAAGCGATTGACCGATTGGCGAATCGGGGTGATGAAAGTAACGCCATCTACCTGACCACCAGCAGTAAAACTAGCATCGAAAACAATGCTGATTTCTCTAGCTTTATTTAGGAATTCGCCATTCTTAAAAGTTTTGATCCAATAAGTATCGCCAGCACCGGGAAAGTCTCTTGCAAAAACCTCCGCATAATAACCTTCCGGCGAACCCAAAGAAGCGGGTTCAAATGCCGTTACTAAACTGTCGATCGGCATCACTCGATTCATGGTTGCAGCAGATACATACTCTTTTCCATCGATATTAATTTGTAAGAAAAACTGGCGACCTACTCCTCCAAGACTCTCGCCCAAAGGGGGAATCCAAGTATAATTTCCAGTTTGTTTGTCTTCCAAAAAATTGAATGCAGTCCCCAGGTCATTAGTTACGGTTACCGTAGCTCCGGAGATAGCTGGAGAAGGGCTTGCATCAAAATAAGGACTCACCCTTCGCAGTTTAATCGTTTGTGATTCTGATTTATTGGTGAGCCAGGCATCCACATTGACTTGCCCATTTGTAGGGGTCAAGTCTACTTCGATTGGATCTTGACAAGAAACTATAAAAAACAAGGCCAAGAAGGATAAGCTAAAAATATATTTATTCGTCATGATTGGAGTAATTAAAATTTGAAATTATAGGCAACTGATGGAATGATAGATCCGATAACCGATAGGCGAATGGCCTGCGTTTGGATAGGATCGCCATTAGCTGCTCGCATGTCTTCTTGTTGAAAGAAAATAGAAAATGGATTGCGTCGATTGTAAACATTATAAGCGGAAAAAACCCATTCGCTTTTCCATCTTTTTTGATCATATTTTTTCCCTCGGTAAGTCGCAGAAAAATCCAAGCGATGATAGGAAGGAATGCGGACATTATTTCGCACATTATTAGATACCTCAGGAATTACATAGCCCTGTTGTTCGATCCGTCCAGTAGGGAAAGTTGCCGGAGTTCCGGTATTGAAAATAAAATTCCCCGAAAAGGTCCAACGATCACTCAACTCATAAAATAAGGTCGCAGATAAATTGTGCGTCTGATCAAAACGACTGGCATACCATTCGTCATTATTGAGTTCGGCCACCTTCCTTTCTGATCTAGAAAGGGTGTAACTGATCCACCCCGAGAAGCGTCCTTTTTTCTTTTCCACTTGCAGTTCCAAACCATAAGCCCTTCCTCTTCCGGCCAATAATTCTGCTTCAATCAGTTCATTGACAAAAAGATCTGCACCATCAATATAGTCTACTTGGTTTTGAAAATTCTTGTAGTATAATTCCAAAGAAGTGACGTATTTATTGTCTTTGAAGTTTTGGAAATAGCCGACCGCAAATTGATCAGCGATTTGTGGTTTTAAATTATTGGTACTTGGCAACCAAACATCTAGAGGAGAAGCTGCAGTTGAATTGGAAATCAAATGCAAATATTGCGACATCCGGTTATAGCTCAGTTTGGCAGAAGACTTGGAGCTCAATTGGTATTTGATGGAAGCACGAGGTTCTAAATTGATGTAATCGGCGATGCTTTTCCATTGGCCAAATTGTTCAGAAATATCAGTCAATATTTTTCGCTCCCCCGGTAATACTTCTTCGAAGGTATAGGCATAGCCTTCTCCCATATAGTTGAAGTAGGAAAGCCTTAAACCATATTGCATCGATAATTTTTCATTGATTGTTTGCTCGTTCTCAATAAAAACACCTGCTTCTAATGCGTATTTTTTAGGTACAGAAAATTCGGTCATTTCTCCCTGCGAGGAACTTACGGCATTGCCCGGAGAAAACTCATACATGATTCCTTGTCCGCCAAAGGTGATCAGGTTTTTGGGGTTTAAAAAATAAGAAATATCGGTCTTGAGGCTGTAATTGACGATCTGGGCATCCCAATCAAAGCTATTGCCACCATCAGCACCGAATTTTATTTGATAATCATAATTGCTATAATAAGTCGTAAAATTAGAGAATAGCTTATCACTGAATAAGTGATTCCAACGCAGCGTTGCGGTTCTATTTCCCCAGTCGAATCCAGCATTTTCGCTAAAGCGGAAATTATCCCGACCTAAATATCCCGACAAGTAGATCCGGTTTTTATCGTTGATTTTGTAATTGGTTTTTAGGGTAAGGTCATAAAAATTAAGCGCCGTATCTGCCAAATCATCATTCAAAAAAGGCTTCGATAAGATGTCAATATAAGATCGACGTCCCGCAATAATAAAAGAAGCTTTATCCTTTACAATCGGAGCTTCGATAGACAATCGGCTAAAGATAAAACCAACCCCTCCGGAGACTGCTAATTTCTTACTATTCCCCTCTTTCATTCTTACATCAAGGATAGAAGATAGGCGTCCTCCGTATCGAGCCGGAATTCCTCCTTTAAATAATTTTACATCTTTTACTGCATCAGGATTGAATACCGAAAAGAATCCAAACAAGTGAGAGGAATTATAAACGGGCGCCTCATCGAGCAATACTAAGTTTTGATCTACGCCACCACCCCGGACATTGAATCCGGTAGCGCCCTCTCCCACCGTCGAAACACCTGGAAGCAATTGAATACTCCGGATCACATCGACTTCACCAAGTAAGGCGGGCATTTTTTGGATGGTACGAATGTCCAATTTATTTACAGACATTTCCGTATTGGTCACATTTTGATCCTCTACTTCTGAGGTAACCACCACTTCTACCAAATCGACAATGTTTTCTCCAAGTTCTACATCCTTGGTCAAATTACTATTTAAGACGATTTCCATTTTTTTGGTATCAAATCCTAGATAGGCATATTCTACTTGATAGGTTCCAGGCTCAACGGTCAAGGAGTAAAACCCGTATTCATTAGAGGTGGCTCCGGCGGCCAAACTCGGAATAAAGACCGAGGCACCAATGAGGGTCTCCCCCGAATCAGCATCTTTGATGTAGCCGCTGAGGGTGGCTTGTGCCAGCAGGTTGGCGCCAAGGCCAACTAGGATAAATAAGAGGTACGTTTTTTTAATCATAACCTATAAACTATTTATTAGGAAATTAGTTCTTCGAAAGAGATGCAAAATTAGATGGATTAAATAGAATTGCAATTTTTGAGATCTATTATTGAGCAACTTTAACTTTACATAAGATTCTTGTTATCTCTGTATTAATTGTAGCAAAATTGTGGAATAAAAATAAAGTCCCGAATTACAATAAAATCTATGAAGCTCCTCAATTATTTCTACTAAAAAAGTAGAATCATCGACTTAAAATCAGAGAGCAAAGAAGAGACCTAATCCAAAAGATTATGCAAAAGACCCTTTTACAAATGAAATCCTCCTCCTTTCTCCTAGAAATGCTAAGGGAATACTTATTGGAGGTGAAAAGGATTAGCTTTCCAAAAAATCAGAACTCAAAAATAGTATTTGCTTAATTTACAATTTATAAGGTCACGAACTGGCGAAAAAAAACTGGAGGCCAGCTAAATTATGCTTAATTTTAAGATCAGATATTTTAACGCCCATTGTCTGTAAATAAACTTGTCCTAAACCTTGCACAATATGTCTCGAAGTCTCTACCCTTATCTTCTTCTACTTATCTGCTCTTTCTGTAATCAAGCGAATGCCCATTCCTTTTGTCATTCCGATGAAGAATGCTATGCAAGCGCTCCAAAAGAAACTGGATCATCAATCGCTATTAAGAAAAGCATCCAATTGGATCAACCTTTAGCAGTAGAGGAAACCCAAATCCCGGAATGGATAAATAAGGTATTGGGAATGGAAAGAAACACAGCATTTATCTTGGGAACTTCCTTCACGGATAAACTCGGATTTACCCACCGTAAATATTATCAAACCTACAAAGGGCATCGTGTGCAAGATGGTGTTTTTATAGTCCATTCCAAAGATCAAAAAATTCATTCTGCCAATGGAGAAATCTATCGCGACATTGATTTTAATCCCAATATATCTATTCTATGAAATGGAGAATTTTGAGCAAAACTATACAAATTTAATCCACCCCTTTCCCCAA
>CAYQRA010000396.1:0-6645 GCA_964419315.1 uncultured Saprospiraceae bacterium
GGTACTCTAGAATCGGGGGGGACTTTTCCTTCTCGGATGATTCCTATTTTCATAAAGTGTTGATTTTGTATTACTTATAAAGAGTGATTTTTAGCCAGATGGCTATAATCGCGTGTAAAAATAATAGAATTTTTGCTAACGAATAGTTTTCTTCTATTAAAGACTAAACATTGTTTTGGCATGGAAATTGACCCTTAAGAAACTGTATTTAACTTCCCATAAGATTCCAAAATAAAGGATTCTTTTTTCTCCCTCGACTTTTAAGATTTTTGCTCCCCACTTCCCGTTTTCGGGAATCTCCCACAGTAGTTTAGAACATAACCATACATAAATAACAACCATGAAATCATTAATGAGCCTTATGCTCGTACTCTCTTTGGGAACCTCTCTCTTAGCTACAACCGGCACTCCAGTAAATGCGGAGCCTATCTTAGTAGCCAATCCGAACAACTCTATCCTCAATCTTCATAATATCTTCTTTAACGATTCTGAAAACGCTATCTTATTCATTGATTTTGAGTCAGTTAGCGATAAGATCATCAGCGTTAATATCCTCTTGGATGAGGTATTAATGATGGAAGATGAAGTGACAGATGTCCCTACCAACACTATTTATGAAATCAATCTGGATATCATCCGGAGTGGAAAATATATCGTGGAACTCGTAACCGAATCAGGTATCGTAGTCCATCAAGATCTATGGGTTGAATAGCTCTATTTTGTTTTTTGGAATTTCTCTGATGAATCGCTCATTAATTTGGGCGATTTTTTTTTGTGCTATATGGAAAGAGCGGTCTTGCAGTTTTTCTTTTGAACCTTCAAATGGTAAACCTACGGGAGACCCCACTTAAAACAACTTTACCAAAAAGCCCATAATTAGAAACTTTTTCCTTTCTTTGTGGGTTCTACAAAAGGAATAAAGTCTAAAGGGGCTTTTATTTCCAACTAATCAGGGGCTGACTGGAATCGACAGGAAAGCATATCGGTTAGTAAGCATGCCGAGACAGGAACCTACATCTCGTAAAAAATGTTGTTCAAACAACTATAAATGGCAATTCTAAATTCGCCATGGCAGCTTAAGACTAGGTCTTAAATATGCCTTTGCGCCGCTCGCTTGACGCCTGATACACAGCAAGTCGCGCACCAACCCAACCCGAGCAATCGGGTCAGGCTAGCAAAAGCAGAGGGTCTCGACTGCTAAGCGAAATTCAGAGAATAAGGTAAGAGCTTGGTGGGTTTCCAGACCTATCTTTTACCCGACAATTCAATTGGGAAATAAGCATGTAGAAAGCTCTCAGGTACTTTGTCTGGACCCGGGTTCAACTCCCGGCAGCTCCACAAAATAAAAATTTAAACCTCTGTATATCAATCGATTACAGGGGTTTTGTTTTTATTGCCGACCGTTTGTTGGTCCATTTTATTTTGAATTCCTATTAAAAAATGAAGGCTATAAATAGCGATAAGAGCTATTCGCCCCATCAATTATCAGCTTCTTTATAACCCATCTCCATAAATTTTATCCGAATTTTACCCCATTACGGGTATGGAATACTCCTAACTTTGTCGTAATTTGCCAATATTACTGGAACCGTCTTCCACTTTCTGACCTCATAGAAAATCTGTTTACAATCTTATTTGTCCCTCAAACTGGATTTTTTCACCTATTTAGTAGAACCAAAATAACCTGGGTAATTTCCAATAACTGGATTTAACCCTACTGTATTATGTACTCTTTCCACCATAAAACTGGAGATTTTACACTATACAAGACTTAAATAAACAGCAATTTTTTAACGAATCAAATACAGCTCTTTCCCCCCTTTTAATTTGAGCCTGCGTGTTTTGATACATTTTTTGTATTAAATGGGTAGCTATAAACATACTATTGATCAACTTCCTAAGAGAAAATGCATCCACGAGCTTTTTGAAGAGCACGTAGAACGAAACCCCGATGCCATCGCTCTCGTTTTCCAAAACACCACCTTATCTTATCGACAATTATCAGAAAAAGCCAACCAACTCGCTCAACACCTACAGACGCTAGGAATTGGCAAAGAAAGCAAGGTGGCCATCTGCGTAGAGCGTTCTCAAGAAATGATCATTGGTATCCTCGGTATCCTTAAAGCCGGAGCCGCTTATGTCCCCATTGACCCAGATTATCCAGAGGACAGAATCGATTTTATGTTGGAGGATACAGGGAGCCCTATCTTACTTAGCCAAGAGCATTTATATCCTCAGTTGCCGCAAAGAAAAGAGGTGCAAGTACTCTTCCTTGACAAGGATTGGCCGAAAATCGCTCAACATCCGACAATTGCACCTTCGATCAATACCACTACCAAAAACCTCGTTTATACGATCTATACTTCCGGCTCCACCGGAAAACCTAAAGGGGTAATGATCGAACATAGAAATCTAATCAACCTGCTCGAAGGAGAAGTCCAGTTTTACGATAAAAAAATAGACCGTTACCTTTTTGCCTATTCTTTTGCTTTCGATGGTGCGGCCCTTTTGATTTGGGGAACGCTCTTGCAAGGCGCTACTTTGGTGATGGCCACCGAGGACTTAGAAAAAGATGTCCATCAATTAGCGGCATTTATCAAAGCGCAAAACGTAAGTCATATTCTTACTTTTCCTTCGCTCTATAGTTTGGTGCTAGACCAAGTACATCCGGATCAACTGCGTCATCTAAAATCGGTGAGTGTGGCTGGAGAAGCTTGTCCCGGTGCCTTGGTGCAAAAACATCATCGCTTATTTCCTGACACTTATTTGCTCAATCAATATGGCCCCACGGAAGCAACAGTAGGCGCTACGATATTTGTTACCCCAAAAGATTTTGCAGCTTCTAAAGTCCCGATTGGAAAACCGATTAATCAAGTTCAGATTTATATTTTGGATGAAAATCGGCAGCAGGTGCCACTTGGAGAAATAGGGGAGATTTATATCGGTGGAAAAGGAGTGGCGCGAGGTTATTTGAATCGCCCAGCATTAAATGCAGAGCGATTTTTAGCGGATCCTTTTTCGGGAGTACCGGATGCTCGAATTTACCGCACTGGAGATCTGGGGAGAGCATTGCCTGATGGTAATTTTGATTTTGTGGGACGGGTAGATACCCAAGTTAAATTGAGAGGCTATCGGATTGAATTGGGGGAAATAGAATCGGTATTATTGACGCATCCGAATATCAGAGAAGGGGTGGTCAATCTCTGGGGAGAAATCGCTGCGGAGCAAAAATTAGTAGCCTACCTCAGCCTCAAAAAAAAGACCCAACTTTCTATCGAAGCATTGCGAACTTACTTGGCAGATACTTTGCCAGAATATATGATCCCTGCTCGGTTTGTTTTTATGGATCAATTGCCTTTGGCCGTATCTGGGAAAGTAGATCGGAAAGCCTTGGGCGCACCAGATTCAGAAAGACCTCCTTTGGAGCAAGCTTATGTTGCGGCAGAAACCGTACTACAAAAAGAATTGGTCAAACGTTGGACCAATATTCTGGAAATTTCTCCCATCGGAATTCACGATAAGTTTTTTGAACTCGGAGGAAACTCTTTGCAAGCGGCTCGCTTTATCAGCGAATTACAAATTGATTTAAACGAAACCATTTTTATCGTCAGTATTTTTGACAAACCCAGCATCGCAGAATATGCGGCCATGTTGGAAAAAGATTATACGCAAGCGATTGAGAATTGGCTAGGGACAGATCAGCCCAAAAAGCAAAAAGTAAGTAAAGTTCTTTCCGAAAAAGAGATAGCAGATTTTCCTAATTATATCCCTTTGCTAAAAGCGCAAAAAACGGAAAAGACACCAAAGAATAAACCCGCATTATTCATTTTAGCGCCACCTCGTTCTGGTACTAGTTTACTTCGGGTGATGCTCGCTGGGCATCCCGATTTCTTTGCCGCTAATGAATTACAATTATTGGGCTTTAATGATTTAAAAGAAAGGGCTGCAGCTTACAGTGGTAAGTTTTCTCTATGGTCGGAAGGTTTGGTGAGAGTAGTGATGGAATTGAAAAACTGCAATGCAGAAGAGGCGAAAGCGATGATTTTAGATTGCACCGAGAAAGGCCACAGCACTCAATACCTCTATGGCCTATTACAAGAATGGATTGGCGAAAAAATATTAATCGATAAATCTCCTTCCTATGCTTTGGATCGCGGTGTTTTAGAAAAAGCAGAACGCGATTTTGAAAATCCATTATACATCCAGTTGGTGCGTCATCCCTATTCGATGATTACCTCCTTCGAGCGGATGCACATGGATCAAGTAATGTACCTGCATCCACATCCTTATGAAGCCCGACAATTGGGAGAATTGATTTGGTCTAAGAGCCATCAAAATATCAATTCCTTTTTTAAGACCTTACCCCACGAGCGTCATATTCAAATTCATTATGAAGATTTGGTGCAAAACCCCGAGGCGACCATGCGCCAATTGTGTAGCCGCTTTGGGCTAGAATATCATCCCGCATTAATTCAACCTTATCAGGATTTGAACCAAAAAATGACGGACGGAATCTATTCCGATTCCAAACCCATGGGAGATGTAAAACTTCTAGAACATGGAAAAATAAAACCGCAATTGGCGGATACTTGGAAAGGAGTTTTAAATAATAATTTTCTACACCCAAGTACTTGGGATTTAGCCAATGATCTTTCTTGCACTATCCCTGAAGAAATAAAAAATACGGATCGAACTAGTCAAAAAGAAAGTGGAGAAAGTTTAAAAACGCCACCCAAACCAACAGAAAGGGATTCCAAAGATATCGCTATCGTCGGAATGAGTGGCCGCTTTCCCGGCGCTAAAAACCTAAAAGAGTTTTGGGAAAATCTGCTAACAGAAAAAGATGTAAGCGTAGAAATGACCGCCGAAGATTTAATCAAAGAAGGACTTGATCCAGCTTTGATTAATGATCCAAATTACGTTCGCCGAGGCATGCCTTTGGACGATGCGGATTGTTTTGATGCCCGCTTTTTTGGTTACCTGCCCAAGGAAGCTGCTTTGATGGATCCACAAC
This sequence comes from uncultured Saprospiraceae bacterium, assembly GCA_964419315.1. GTDB lineage: Bacteria > Bacteroidota > Bacteroidia > Chitinophagales > Saprospiraceae > CALLVY01. The sequence goes on from CAYQRA010000396.1 coordinate 5,015, forward strand.
ATCGCATTTATCTAGAATGTGCCTATGCCGCCTTGGAAGATGCAGGATACGATCCTAGTAGATACCCCGGTCTGATTGGTGTTTTTGGAGGGGTAGCTCGAAATACCTACCTCGTCAATAATGTCATTACTCATCCTCAGTATTTCAAATCGGTAGATGATTTTATGTTGGGGATTACTTTAGAAAAAGATTTTCCCGCCACCAGAGTGGCTTACAAATTAAACCTTAAAGGCCCGGCGGTCAATGGCCAAACTGCCTGTTCTTCTTCAGGCGTAGCCCTACATTTGGCTTGTCAAAATTTGTTGACCGGAGACGCTGATATGATGCTGGTCGGAGGAGGTAGAATTCAACCACCCGTGCGAGCGGGGCATTTACACAAAGAAGGTCATGCCCTTTCTCCCGATGGCTATTGCCATACTTTTGGAGATCAAGCACAAGGAATGGTGCGCGGACATGGAATGGGCTTTTTAGTCATCAAAAAATTGGCTCAAGCCAAAGCAGACGGAGACAGCATTCATGCCATTATCAAAGCTACCGGAATCAGCAATGATGGTTCCGATAAAATTGGTTTCACCGCACCAAGTATCAATGGCCAAGCCGAAGCGATCACCAGTGCCTATGAAAAAGCAGGGATCAATCCAGCAAGCATTTCCTACGTGGAAGCACATGGCACCGGAACACCTTTGGGAGATCCCATTGAAATGGCCGGGCTCACCAAAGCCTTTCAAAAATTCACCGAGAAAAAAGGATTTTGTAAAATAGGTTCTGTAAAAACCAATATCGGTCATCTCGATGCAGGAGCTTGTATCGCAGGGATTATCAAGACGGTATTGAGTTTGAAAAATGAAATACTACCCGCTTCTTTACATTTTGATCGACCAAATCCACAGATTGATTTTGAGAATAGTCCTTTTGTGGTCAACGATAAACGGCAGGCTTGGGAAAGGGGAGAAGCGCCCCGTAGAGCGGGGGTAAGTTCTCTCGGTTTGGGAGGAACAAATATTCATGTAGTTTTGGAAGAAGCTCCTTGGTTGGAAAAAACGACTAAAGAGGATAGCCATCAATTATACCTTCTTTCTGCGAAGACGGAAGAAGCTTTGGAGAAAGCGACGCTTCAATTGGGACAAAAAATATTGGCGGATACCTCTTTAAATGCCAACGACATTGCTTACACTTTACAAGAAGGGAGAAAGCCTTTTGACTTCCGACGTTTTATCGTCAATGCTTCGAATCAGGAAACGGCTCTTTCCTTAACTTCTGGAAAGGATTTTATCAGTGGGAAAATTCCAACACAAAAACAAGAAGTTGTTTTTATGTTCCCCGGCGGTGGTGCGCAACATCGCAATATGGGGAGAGGTCTATACGAGCAACAGCCCGTTTTTAAAACCATGGTTGATCGATGTTTACGCCTCTTCAAAGAGAAGCATCAACTGGATTTAAGAGAGATTTTATATCCAGCGGATTCGATGATTAGTGCGCCAATTGAAAATCCATTACATGGCATCAGTTTATTATTTATCATTGAATACGCGAGTGCTCAATTGTGGCTTTCTCTAGGTTTAAAACCTGTGGCTTTGATTGGTCATAGTCTGGGAGAATATACGGCTGCTTGTATTGCGGAAGTCATCAGC
>CAYQRA010000397.1:0-6633 GCA_964419315.1 uncultured Saprospiraceae bacterium
GGCAATCGATTGCTTCATCAAGGATTCAAAAGCAGCCAAAATATATGCGCACATCAGTTGATGACTTTGACTTTGCGGATCACTTATATGCTTTTTTTCGGTGTTGAATATTTCGATAAATCTTTGTTTTACTTCTAGTTTTTCTGTCTTTGAAAGTGACTTTAAATGTTTTGGTAAGGTTTTGATAAAACTTTTATCTTGCCAATCTAATTCGTATTTAATATCTAACTTTTCCATTATTTCTATTTCTTCAATAATTTACTATTCACCACACGTTCCATCACTTCTTCTCTTTTGGAGCGACTAATTGGAATTTTACTCTCCCCAATAATCAATTGATTGCCTTCTACCGCATCAATTTTATGGAGCGCTACGATATAAGATTTATGCACTTGCATAAAGTCTTTTTCGGGAAGTTCTTGATAGATATTTTTTAGCGTAATCAAAGTGGTAAACTTACCACGACTGGTATGCAATTGAATATAATTTTGCATGGACTCAACAAAATGCAAATCTTCGATACGGATTTTTTCAAACTTGTTATCTTGTTTGATAAAAAAGTGATCTTCGCTCTTGTCCGTCGTGTTTTGGGGCTGTTGCAAAAGCTGAAATTGACTTTTGGCTTTATTGGCGGCTTTGAGTAAGCGAGTAAAAGTAATGGGTTTGACGAGGTAATCTAAAACATCTAATTGAAAGCCTTCCAAGGCAAAACTTGGATAAGCGGTTGTGATGATTACCAATGGCGGGGCTTGCAATGATTTTAGAAAATCCAAGCCGTTGATTTTGGGCATCTGAATGTCTAAAATCAATAGGTCAATTTTATTTTTTTCCATCAAACTAATGGCTTCCAAAGGTGTTTCACAGGTTCCTTCTAAAGTCAAAAAATCAATATCTCGCACATAATCAGCAATGCCATTTCGAGCAAGCGGTTCATCGTCAATAACCAGACATTTCAGCATCTATATTTTGTTTTTTCGAGTGGTTAAAAATCATAGGAAACCCTAATCAATCCAAATCTAAACTCAGGGAAACCCGATAAGCTTCCTGATCTTCTTTGATTTCCAAATCGTAGCGTTTGGGATACAACAAATCCAATCGTCTTTTTACGTTTGGTAATCCTAGTCCTCCTACCCGTAAAGCTTCTTCACTCAACCCTTCTTCGGAAAGGGAATTGGCAACTTCGAATACTAGTTTTTTGCCTTCTAAGGCTAAATTAATGTGAATCCAATTCTTTGATGCTTGCTCAGAAGAAACATGTTTAAAAGCATTTTCTACAAAAGGAATCAAAATCAAAGGCGACAGCATTTCTCCATTGACATTTTGGGCAAAAGAAGTTTGCAATTCAAAATTATCATTTTTCCGCAATTGAGACAATTGGATAAAGTTTTGTAAAAACTCCAGCTCTTTGGCCAAACTAATTTTTGCACCATTGCATTCATAAATCTGATAGCGGAGCATATCCGAAAAACTAGCCAAAGCTTCCGCAGCCATATCCTGGTCTTTTTTGATCAGAAAATAAATACTGTTTAAAGCATTGAATAAAAAATGAGGATTGAGTTGTGATTTTAGAAATTTTAGTTCGGTTTCCAATTTCTCTTTTTCTAATTCTTCATTCTTGCGTTCTGTTTGCAAACTACGTTTTCCCAACTTGACCAGCATCGTAATCGTCACTACACCCATGACCGAACCGAATACCGAAGAGAAGACATAAGTTGATTTTGCAATATTGGTAGTTCCATAAAAAGAAAACTCTAATAGGGACCAAAGGAAAAGCATCAATCCTATAAAAAAAGCAATGTTTGCTACAAAAAGAATGGCATACTTTATATAAAATTTCTTGTAAAAGAAACGAGGCAGCAAAACATATAGATTGGTATAGGAAGCCCCAATATCCACGATCATAAAGAGACCAGAAATCAACAAACTATATTTCGTAAAAGGGTGTTGAGCAGCAATAAGATGCCACATTATCGTATAGCTCAACCAAAAAATGGAGTGATACACCCATCTTTGACTAAACCACTGACCAATAGTCGATTTGGAAATTCCTTCAAACATTTAATCAAAATACTACTTATTCCCCTAAGCAACAAAAAGTATTTATGAATGGAAACCACTCAAGGATGAATGGTTCCAAATGCTGGGTAAACGGTAAATAACAACTTTTTCATCCATTCAGCACCATTCATCAATTCTTTCCTACCAGACATCACCTTAATTTTGGAGGCATCGAAAAAGAGTGCTTCTTTGAATTATCAAAATCACAATTCATTAAGTACCACAATAAAAATCAAAACATGAAAAATTTCCTATTGTCCTTTTTCCTCCTCGCTTTTGCTAGTTCCGCTTTCGCGCAAACTACCCTAGCTCCAGAAATCCAAAAGGCTTTTTACCAAGCTTGCGTCCAAAACAATCCTGAGCTGTGGATTAGCAATATCAAAACTTTAGAGACAGACTACCAAAGCTCCCAAGACCTCGATTTATTATACGAAATCACTAATGCTTATTATGGTTTGGCAGGAACTTATATCGGAAATAAAATGCCTGAAAAAGCCGAAGAGACCATCAATAAAACTTTGGACAACATCGCTCTTCTAATCAAAGAGAAAAAAGACTCGCCCGAAGTCCATGCTTTGCAAGCGGGAATCTACGGCATGCAAATGAGTTTTTCCCCCATGAGCGGAATGACGCTTGGCCCCAAAGCAACCAAACACCTCAATAAATCCCTCAAGCTAGATGCAGATAATCCCAAAGGCAATTATCAAATGGGAGGATCTTATTACTACACGCCTGCGATGTTTGGGGGCAGTACCAAAAAAGCCATTGAGTATTACAAAAAAGCAGTAGAAGCTTTTGAAGCGAAAGGAGAATTGACCAATAATTGGGAGTACTTGACTGCCATCACTTGGCTGGGTATCGCCTATAAGGAATATGAAGATTTAGAGAAGGCCAAAGTCACTTTCGAAAAAGCTTTAAACTTCGAACCAGATCACAATTGGGTCAAACATTATCTTTTACCACAGGTGAGTAAAAGTTAGCGGAACGCTGTTATCTGGTGGTCAGTTTCGTGCTGTGCACCAGATTTTACCAGCCAATTTTTAATCCTCAATTTCTCTAAAAGCAGCTCAAAACTGTCCAGCAGAATCCATAGAAAACCATCCAAAATGAAATATCTTTTTTTTGTCTTATTTTTCTTTTCCTTACAAAGTAGCTTTGGCCAAAAGGTCTCTGGCACGATCACCGATCAGGAAAGTGGCGAAGCATTGATCGGGGCGAGTGTTTACTTAAAATCCAATTTAAGTATCGGTACGACGAGTGACCTTGATGGTTTTTTTAGTTTGGATTCGGAAGAAGCGGAAGGGGTCTTGACGGTCTCTTATATTGGTTATGAATCGCAGGAGGTGGTGTTTAGCAAGGCGGAGCCGCTGGTAATTCAATTGGTGCCGGCGGCAGCACAGATGGAAGAAGTTGTCATCAAAGCGAAGAAGATTATTGCACAGGAATTTTCGGTAGAAAAAATATCGAAGCTGGGGATTTACCTTAACCCGAGTGCCAAAGGAGATCCTTTACTAGCTGTCCAATCGCTTCCTGCTGCGAGTAGTGTAGACGAGACTGCCAATATCAGTTTGCGCGGAAGTCCGCCTTCGGAGACGGGGATTTTTTTGAATAATGTCCCCATCCGCGATGCAGTCAGTTTAGATCAATCCAATGGTGTCGGGCAGTTCAGTATTTTTAATACCAGTATGATCCAATCGGTCAATGTTTTTCCGAGTAATCCACCGATCGAATTTGGAGGTGCTAGCTCTGGTGCGGTGGCCTTGTATACAGACGATAAATTGACGAGAAAATCTACTAGTGTGAATATCAGTTTGGTAGGCGGTGGCCTTTACATCAGTCGACCAATCACAAAAAAAACAGCCGTGGTGGCCTATGCCAATCTATCGACGCACCAAGGATTGACAGGATTAAATCCGAAAGCTTTTGAGCGACTCCATTCTTTTAAAAGCAATACCGCAGGACTATACGGCATTCATAAGTTTAGTGACCGATCCATTTTAAAAATTTTCAATTTTACTATTTTGGAAGGTTATGAATTTTTAAGTCAAGAACCCAGTTTTGATGCGCTTTTTACTCAGAAAAAAGACCGCAATATGACGGTGGCCAACTACAGTTATCAATGGAATAATGCACGTTTTGAATGGAACCAAGGTTGGAATATTTCTAAAGCCAATTATTCCATCGGCAATATCGCACATGAGGTTAAGAATATGGATTATTTCCTATCCTTGGGTTATCATTATTTTAAAAATAAATGGAGTATAAAAACAGGAACAGCATTAACTTATTATCAAAATGAATCAGCAGGACAATTTCCAATTTTTGCCCATGCTTATGAAAGCCAACACCCTAGTTTGACCTATGCGCAAAGCAACAAAATTGCGGTCCCGGAAGTTTACCTTTATGGAAAATATAAGTTCAGTAAAAAGCTAGTCCTTGGAATGGGTTCTCGTTATTCGCCAGCACGAAAAGGTCAAGAGTCTTATTTAAGCAATCAAGTAAACATTGCCTTTAAACCCCAAAAAGAACACAGCCTCACGGCTTCCATTGGCAATTATAATAAGTTTCAATTTCCGGGCGTAGCGGTTCCAGAGTTGACCTTATCCAAATCACAGCAGTACGCTTTGGACTATCGTTATGAAAAAGAAAAATGGACTTTGAGTGCAGCCATTTATCAAAAGAAAATTGACAATTCCTTTACTAAAAACCCCATAGAAGGAGCGGAAATTTTTGCAGCTCGCCGTGGCCGAAGACTTGGCATCAGTTTGTCCGTCGCACATATCAACTCCACTATTGAAACCGAAGAAAACAGCTACCCTTCTCGTTTTGATTTGGATTATTTTGTAAAAGCGATTGTCAAATATACCATCCCCACCATCTTAGAGATCAATGCTGTTTTTCAACAGCGTCAAGGGGTCTATTTCCTTCCGGTCATCGCAAGTGAATTCGATTCGGTAACGGATACTTATATTCCCACTTATGCCCCACAGGAAGGCGGCGAGCGCCTACCGACCTATCGTATTCTTGACCTCAGTTTTTCTAAGATATTGGCCGTCAGAAACGGTAATTTAATACTTTATGCCAATGCGGGTAATTTATTGAATTTCAGAAACATTCGCGCACAAAGTTATAATCGAGATTATAGCCAAAGAATCGATCAATTATACAATCAGCGATCTATTTTTGTCGGTGGCGTTTACCAATGGTAATCCTCAAAAGTAGTTTTTAAAATAAAAAACCACAGTACTAATAAAGATCAGCACCGTGGTTTCTTTGAGTAGAAATCTGCTAGTATATTACTCCGTGAAGACCAAGAAAAAGCCGGAAGAGCTTTCTACCCCTCCACATAAATCGTTGTACGCAATACCAATAGATACATATTGTCCAACATAGCCAGCCAATAAAGCGGTGACATCTACCGGAGCCGTTGGCGTAATCACACCGCTACAACCATTGCTATAATCATGGGTATAGAAAGTATTGCCATTGACCGTAAGTACTACCTGATCATCCGTATAAATATTTCCGGTGCCATCAGGATTACAAGCTAGGGTGATTGTTGTATTGGGTTTGATCAAAACATTGGTCGCGGTGTTTCGGTAAAAATTGGTTGGAGGATTTGGTTGTGCTGATTTTTGGAGTATGGGAATTCCCAACAAAGCAGGAGTTACCGTTTGCCCTTGAGCATTGACGGTAAAGCAAGGACCGAAGCCATAATCCAAATCTGCAGCGATCGGTTGCCAATCAATATTTACAGAACCATTAAGAGGGAAATTTTGAAAACCCTCTGCCTCATTACCTTGCGTAACACCAGAAGTTTGCGAATAGCCTTGATTGGAATTTGGACTAATTGCCGCGCCATTGAGAGAGAAGTACCAAAAAGGTTGTCGCTCCGTCGTGACATTATATCCCAGTTCATAAGTACCATTGATGTTACTCGCAAAATTACTGAGTGTATAAGAAAGCATATACCATTCATTGGTGCTAGTGCCTCCCATTGGAAGATATATTGCAGTGTATTCCAGATTCCCCACATTACCGTTTTGATCGGTGACCGTTTCGGTAACGGTTACAGGGAAGGTATCATTGACCGCAGCTCCAGAAGGTGGATTGAAACTCATGGCTTCACCAATGGTAGAGAAAGTACCTGCTACCGTGTAAGTAACAAAATTGGTATAAGCCAGAGCAGGGTTGTCATAAGGTGCACCAGGTTGGCTGGGATCTCCGGTAATATAGATTCGAATAGCCGTACTGCTATCCTCTACATTAGCCATCGCTAGGTGTTGTGCAGAATGCTGGTGTAGTACATTTTGTAATAGACGCAAGGAGCGACGGTAGGAGCCTAAATCCCGTTGGATGCTAAATCCATTTTTGGCATTATTACTTAGATGAGAAACGACCCTGCGGACAACAGCGCGAGCGGCTTTGGTGATACCGTATTCTTTTCCTCCGTTGGTGGGGTCTGCGAGAAATTGATTCAATGCTTGGTCATCAGACATTAGTTTAGCAATGAATCGATCAAGATTTTGATCTTTCATAAAGAAGTGTTTTTTAGGGTAAAAAAGTAAAATAACT
>CAYQRA010000398.1:0-6625 GCA_964419315.1 uncultured Saprospiraceae bacterium
TGCAAAAGGGATTTTAAATATTTGAAAAAAATAGCCACAAACAATGTTATAAAAAACCCAAAAAAGACAAGATAAAACGGTTCTTAAAAATAGAAAAGTCAGCATTGAATACCTATTACATATACCACCTAATCTTCAATTCATTTTTAATGTTGGTCACTCCGGTAGGAAAATCTCTAGGAAGTAGTTGGTGCAAAAGGGCTTATTGTGCTTTAGCAAAAGTAACAAATGAAGACTTTTAAGTCTTACCCTAACCCAAACTCAAAGTATTATGTACTACTCAGATTATTCCAACGAAGAACAACCTCAGATTGGTTTCCCCTCAACTAAGGATTACCGAATCAAAAAAAGCAGTCAATTTAATTACGCCTTATTACTGGCGTTTTTCTTGTACTGCCAACCCATTTTTTCAAAAACCATTTCATTAGATTTTAATAGCAAAAATTTAACGACCCTTGCAGATGAAAAACTCCCTTCCAAGCTAGCTGCAAGTTCGTCGATTTCCTTGTCAGGACCTGCCTCTGCTGATGTAGGTACTTTTTTTTCCTACACGATTAATTTTTCCTGCCCAAGTACCTCCGGTGGCGATTGCAATAATGTAATCTTGATAGATACGATTCCTGCCGGACTTGACTTTGTCAATGCAACCGTTGGTACGACTTATAACACCCAAACCGGAGTATGGACGGCTGACTTGGGTACCGTTCCTAATGGTTCTACAGTGTCTCTCACCGTTAATGTATCTTTCCCTAGCACTACCATTGATGGCACCACAGTTTCTAATTTCGTTGCTGCTCAATACACCAAAGCTTCTACTCCGGTGAGTGAGGTTTCAACTACGGTTCAGACTACCGCTACCAATGGAGTAGTATTGAATTATGATGGTACCGGATTCCTACAAAAAAATAAAACGAATGTATCTGTGGCTAGTCTTACTGCCAAACAACGAATTTTTTATGGTAGTCAATTTGACCAGCCCATTACTGATTTTGTTTTGGTGGATACCTTTCCGGCAGGAATCATAATTGAGGGCTACAGTTTTAGTCAATTGATCACCGATCCTTCTGTGGTCTATAATGCGGAGTTTTTGGTTCACAATACCATGACTGGGACGGATAGCTGGATCTCAGGAATGACGAATCCCCTTAATGCTAATTTGGAATATAACTGTGTCGATTGTCCAACTTCTTCTCCCATGTACAACCTTAGTTCTGATGAGTATCTTCGAGGTTTCAAATTAACTTATCCAACCGTACCTGGCGATGGTAGTTTTCACCCCGATCACCCTACCCATCGCCCAAGTGTCAACATCACTTTCAAATATGATGAAACCATTTCTGGAATCCCTAATCCAGTGCTCAATGATAGGTTTACCAATTGTGCCTATCTTGATGCTAATGATTTTACAGAATTAGTGGACTGTGCAAGAATTGATATCAAAGATTTAAAACACCAGGTGCTGACCCGTAAAAAAGATGCGACCAATACCGGACCTTATGAGCCCGGAGAAACAGTTAGTTATCGCTTGACACTGGGAACCATCCTTGCCTCTGGGTATTCCATTGTCAATCCAACAATCATAGATGTCTTGCCAAGTGAACTGGAGTATATCGGAAATCTAACGGTAACTACTGACGGAGATGTAAGCAATAATAATGGGAGTACCAGTTTGGTACCGAATGTCACTGCGATTCCAAATTATCAAGGAGTCAGCAACCAGACTGCGCTCCAGTTTTACTGGACAGATACCACCAATAATGGAATAACTATTGCTGCCGAAGCGAATAATTCCATCACGCTAAAATACGATACTCGTATCAAGCTAACCGCTGCCGATAATTCTACACTTACCAATACCTTAACGGTCTTTGATGGCCAAGTAGTCGATAATTGTAAAGGAGAAGGTACGTTGGTGCAAGATGTGAATGACATTGATATGGATGGAGATACCAATGAAGAATTTTGCGCTGCATCACGAGATATTGCGATTTTATATCCTCCGGGATTTGCTGGACTTAATTCCTATAAAGAAGTAAAGGGAAATTTGGATACGGAGTTTTCTCGTTTTCCTAATAAGGGATCGGTATTCCCCGGAGGCGATATCGAATATAAAATTTGTTTAGAAAATCCGATTAACCTTACCGAGGTCATTGAAGAAATAGTTGTGGTGGACGTACTTCCTCATGTAGGAGATCGGGGCGTTGTGGCCAATGATGAATTTAGAGAATCTGCCTGGAGACCAGTTTTTACCAGTCAAACACTCACCGACCTACAGAACTTTGTAGGAGGCATAACAGGAGCTACTTTGTATTTTAGTACGGAATGTGAGCCCTGTCTTCGACCCGATCTAGGAGCTCCGACAACCAATAACCCAACCTGTACATCTCCTAATTGGTCGACAAACCCTCCCGCCAATTTATTTGATATTTGTGCTTTTAAAATTGAATTGGGTAGCACCTTTTCATTATCACCCGGAGCTTCTGTATGTATGAATTACAATATGGAGACCCCCGTCAATGTACCTACTGATGGTTCTATTGCTTGGAACTCATTTGGGTTTGTAGGGGATAAAGCAAGTGGTGGAACGCTCTTGTCGTCAGAGCCTATAAAAGTCGGGGTATCGGCTATCGAAGATCCGTGCAGCATTACCGCGATGATGACTGATACGACTTGTGTGGAAAATTTAGATGCAAGTTTTACAACAAGCTATCAATTGGAAATTAATTGGGACAGCGCCCCGGTTGGAAAAGACATTGAGGTTAAAGTCAATAATACCTTGGTGCATACTATTGATCCTGCTATGATTTCTTCCCCTCATACTGTAAGTGTCTTTGTAGATGCCGATGGTTTAGGGAGAGATACCATTGATGTGGCTTTTGAAAATCAGGCATCCTGTTCCGACAAAATCACTTTCGATTCGCCTGCTCCATGTCCTAGTGTAGGTTCAGGAGCGATCGGTAACCGGGTTTGGTTGGACGAAAATGCAGATGGACTGCAAAATATCGGGGAAGTTGGTCTTCCAAATGTCATGGTCTTGCTTTATGAGAATGGAAGCCCGATAGATACCGCTATGACGGATATAAACGGCGGATATCTATTCAAAAATTTATTGGCCGGAACTTATACCGTTTCAATAGCCCCAAGTTCTCCTTCTACTTTGCCAAATGGCTTGGTGCAAACCACCCTGCGTAATGCCGGAGGAGATTTTGGCAATCAAATGCAAGGCACTAGCCTTACGCTAGCTACCGATGAAGAAAACCTTAGCGCCGATTTTGGATACAATTGGGGAGACGCCAATAATAATACTGGTAATGGAGCATTAGGAGATTTGGTGTGGATCGATGCGGATGGCAATGGTAAAAAATCTCCGAGCGAAATTGGCCTTAGTGGAGTTCGGGTAAATATTTTTTATGACTCAGATAGTGATGGATATATTGATCCTCTGGTAGATTCGAAGTATCTGAGTGCCGTAGATCTGCGAGGATTTACGGGTACGGGGAGTACTTTGACGGATGCAGCCGGTCGCTATGCTTTCCACGGCTTGGCTCCTAGTCAATATGTGGTGGTCATAGATAGTACCACCTTGCCAGATGGAGTTGCTTCCTGGACACAGACCGCTGATCCTGATGAGCGAGGCTTGGCTGCTATTAGTCCTGATCACCAATCGAATGCGGTCATTATTGCCCCTGGGGATAGCTATGTAAACATTGACTTCGGGTATCAACCAGTTACTCCTCTCAATAGTGTAGGCAACTTTATTTGGTTGGATGCCAATGCAGATGGGATGGCTGATGTTGCGGAGAAGGGAATTCCCGGTGTAAGCGTTTCTTTGTTGAACAATGAAGGGACGATCATTGCCTCCACCTTTACCGATGAAAACGGAGTTTACTTATTTGCCGGATTACCAAATGGAAGTTACGGTATATCGATTAGTGACCACAATAATGTGTTGAGTCGTCTGGTGCAAAGTGCAGACCCGGATGCTATGCTTGATGAGAAAAGTACGATTACTTTAAGTAGCGGAACCGACAACCTTATCCAAGATTTTGGCTATACGCCAAAAGACCAGGAAACCATAGATGGCTTAGTTGGTGATGTGGTATTTCTAGATAGAAACCAAGACAATATACCAGACGAAGGTGAAGGAATGGAAGGAGTAAGCCTTAATCTTTTTGATGTTAGTGGAACTACCTTATTGCAAAGTACGGTCACTGATGAAAACGGAAATTATTACTTCGGAGATCTATCGAAAACCGGCCAATTTATGATTCAGGTAGACACCACTACCTTGCCTCCTCGATTGACTAATACGCAGGACCCTGATGGAGTGATGGATAGTGAAGTTATCGTAGACTTGGATGTAACCGGGCCGATTGATCTGACCAAAGATTTTGGCTATCAACCCACCTCAAACCCTGGAAGTATAGGATCATTGATTTGGGAAGATCGAAATGCAGATGGAGACCTCGACGCCGGGGAAAATGGAATAGAAGGCATCACCTTAGATTTGTATTGAGATGTAAATCAGGATGGTTTGCTAGCGGCCAATGAACCTAAAATTGGATCCACGACTACAGATACTAGTGGCGTTTACAGCTTCGATAACTTACCCACATTTACCAATTATATCGTTCATGTAAATGATCAAAAAGAAATCCTGTCTGGATATTGGCATAGCTTGGGTACTATTGCTAGCAATAATCACTCTCAGGAAAATGCCTATGGCCTTCGTCTTGGAGATGGTAATCCAGAAAATCACGAGGCTGCCGACTTTGGATATTACATTGATCCGGCAGGTATCGGTAATCGAGTGTGGATTGATAGAGATGAAGATGGTGTTCAAGATCCTAGAGAAAATGGTTTTGAAAGAGTCATCGTGACCTTGACCATTACCTATCCGGATGCGACTATACTTACCTTGAGAGATACTTCCGACGCTCGTGGTTATTATGGATTCGAAAATGTTCTGCTGGATGAAGATTACAAGTCCGGAGGTGGTGGTGCCAATCCATCTTATGAATTGAGTGTGTCTACCCCAACTGCATTTTTTACAGCGCTAGTAGATGCCAATTCAAACACAGAAGATCAGGTGGACTCTGATGATCATGGAGGAACCAATGTCATACCTCTGATGGGACAAAATAAAATCAGCCGAAAAAAGATCCCAGGAAATGAAGAACCGGAGGCATCCTATGATTTTGGTTTTTACATGGATTGTGATTTCCCGAGGGTGCATTATGCGATTACCAATGGGGCGGTAACGAATGCTGGTCAGACCACAGATTACTTCTTTGAGGGAGAGCCACAAGAGACACCAGGGGTCAGCTTGGCCAGACACCGAAAAAGACAAAATAGGCAAAGAGGAGTAATGCGCTGTAGAGAATATTGCGAAAGGGGAAATTGGCGCTATTATTACAATCCGCTTGATCCGGATGAATATTTATTTGCCTTAAAGATGAGAGACAATGTAACCCCCATTGAGTACATTGAGTTGAGGACGGATACTAACTTAAAGGATCGATATATTTCTGATGGGACAGACGCAACCTTTGTGATGTCCAGAGATTGGTTTGTGAGAACGGAAGATGACGAACCATTGCTTGATGCTATGGGAGACCCGGCTAAGGTGAGTATTCGTTTTTATTTCCCGCCCGAAGAATTTGAAAAAATGGTATCAGATGCTCGGGATACTGCCGCAGTCTGGGGATTGACCAATCTACCGACGGAGACTGATGTGGTATGGTTTAAAAAATCCAAGTTCAAGCCTAATTTGGACATCTTGGCTGATGGAGGAGATTTACTTCCGAATGACATTACGACGAAACGAGCCAATGCTACTTCCTCACAAGGAGTAAATACTGCAGACAACACGCAGCATAGTTCCATCAATGTCGGGAATAACAAAAACCACATTCAGTTTGATGATATCACCGGTTTTTCTGGTGGTACTGCCGTGTTGCATATCAATCGATTGGCCCTACCGGTTGAATTTACCGCTTTTAATGCCCGAGTGTATGATGCTTGCAACGTAAATCTGGATTGGAGGGTCGCAACGGAGATCAACTTTAGCCATTATGAGGTAGAGCGTAGTACAGATGCCAAAAACTTTGAGCTCATCCGAAGAGTAAAAGGAAGAAATCTCAACGATCAAACCTACAACTATCAGGATGAAAATCTTCGCGAAAACACCTATTACTATCGCTTAAAAATGATGGATGTAGATGGAAGCTTTGAGTATTCTAAAACGATTATTGTAGTCATGACTTGTGAAGCAGAAAAAGTGTCGGTTTTCCCCAACCCGATAGGAGAGTCAGGCAATGTATTGACTTTGGAATTTGAGGATATTGCGAAGGATAGAACGATTAGTGTATTATTGTTGGATGTGCTTGGGAAACAATGGAAAGAAGTAGAGGTAAAACTTGAAGCGGGCAATAGTAGAGTTCCATTGGAGTTATCCGAGTTGCCGTCAGGAACGTATTACCTCCGATTTTCTAATATAAAGGGAAGATCCCAAACCTTGCGGTTTATCAGAACAAAAGAATAAGTGCTGTAAAATGAAAAGGCCAGATCAGAAGATCTGGCCTTTTTCGTTGACCCACAAGGACTCGAACCTTGAATGACGGTA
>CAYQRA010000399.1:0-6603 GCA_964419315.1 uncultured Saprospiraceae bacterium
CGTTTGTTCTTCTTTTTGGTTGACTCACACACGGGATTTGTCAGAGAACCAAATTTTTAAAGCCATAAATAATTTAATTAAAACAACGAAAAATGAAAAATCCATTAAACTTCTTCCTCCTTTTTACCCTATTTAGTCTTATAAGCTGCTCTTCAGGAATGACCTTCGAAGAACAAATCATTAATGATTTATCAACCAAATTACCAAGCGGAACCTGCGATGGCTATCCAAAGGGAACGATAATTTCTAATATTCAAATTAGTGAAATCGTAGATATCGGTCTAGATGGAATGACTGATGTTTCTTATAAATTGACCTACGAAATTGATGGGGTAAAAAAGGATACCTCAAGTGCAATGCTTTACTTAAAAGAGGTTCGAAATACAAGCTAGCCGTGATGGGTTGTGATTCAGATATGACGAATGATTAAAATTAAACGAATAAAAAGGAAGCGAAGCGTTTATAGCCCAGATTTGGAATGATCAAATCTATCAAATGATTTTCCATTGAAACCATAAACGCTTCCTTCTCCTATCCCAAACCATAATTTGCCGCTCTTGTCTTTATAAATTGTTTTGACCGTTACAATAGGAAGTGAATTATTATTGGTGAAATGGCTGAGGTCCGTTCCATCATAGCGCCAAAGTCCACTCCCAAAAGTACCCAACCAAAGGTCTCCGTTTTTATCTTGCTCGATAGCCTGGAAACTAGAGCCGAACGCTTTTGCTATTTCGTCATCATTTTTACTTAAGCGGTATTCTTTGATGAAGTTGACCAGATTGCCTTTTGCCAAATAAGATAAACTGAATCTATTATTGGTAATCCAGGTCCGACCTGTATTGTCTTGAAAAATACTTCGGCAAACACCAATTTCATTGTTTTGATTGATCCGAATAAATGATTTTCCATCGTATCGAAAGGTCCCATTTTCCATCGTTCCAAACCAAATATTATCTTCCTGATCTTTGTATATTTCAGAAACGCGATCTCGGCCCATATCATAATCATAGGGGGGAGGGATATTTAGCTGAACCAATTGCTTGCCATCATAATAAAGAAGTCCTAATTTATCAAGGGAGCTAAACCACAAGTACTCTAATTCCCTTTTCCATTCTTCGACTGACTTTGTAGTGGATAAGGTACTTTCTTTTTCTACTTCTACTTCAGTGAAAATTTGGCCATTAAATTTACTGATCTTGTCGTGCGTACGGATCCAGATATTTCCATTTTGATCTTCTTGAATACTGGTGATCTGATTTCCACCGTTTATTGCTCTTGTCTTAGACCAATCTGGACCTGGCGCAAATTCTCGGTTGTAACCACTAGGAAGACCATGTCCAACGGTAAAATAAGTATATCGCTTTCCATCATATCGACAAAGACCGTCGCCATGCGAGCCAAACCAAAAATTTCCTTTGCGGTCTTCAAAAATAGCGGTGACCATCACGCTGAATTGTAAAACGGAATCCACTCTCGGAGCATTAGGTGCTTGGTCAGCGCTTTTTGACAAATCCATCGTCGGGATTTGTTCTACTGGAATACTGCTGTTTTCAGTAATCTGATTATTGCAGGCGAAAAGAGAAAATGCACAAAAGAGGAAAAGGTAGATTTTTGAATTTAGGAAAAGAGACTTCATTAATCAGCAGTTTTAAGGTTGGAGCTATTTAATAGACTATAATGTAGCGTAAAATCCACAGCGCTGCAAACTTTCCAAATTTCATAACAGCTCAATAACAAGTCTCCCTTTGGTCCTATTCCAACTAGGCGGAATCAGTAGGGGGGATTAAAAAAAATATTTTCCATTTCTCAAGCGCATCCTTGTTGGCTGGTCGAAAAAAATAACGAAGTCTAAATCTAAAAAGAGACCATCAAAATTGAAAGTTAATTATTTTATAATGTACTTACGTTTCAGAAGTCACGACTCAATGAATGTCCAAAAGGTACTTCGCACAAAAATCAAAAAAAATTAGCTATTGGCACTAAATATCAATACCTTGTAAATCGAAAGCAATATCAGAAACGTGACGATTTTTTATTAATAACCTTTTGGAATATCAAAATTCCAAGTCCCTGTCCCAAAACTTTACGCGAATAATTTTTTGTTTTTCGCATCTACCTGGTTGAAGAAATAATTTCAAAACTTCAGAAATTGGAGTTTGGTGAAAGCCAAGCGATTAATTCTAATTAGTTTTTTATTTTGAAACCTTGTTTTAAAGCATGTTTTACATGCTCCAAATAGAGATGTGGAATCTTCCCCCATGAAAGATCAATTTGAGTAGCAATATTCAATAAATTTCAATCTCTCGCGCTCGTCACATTTCCAACTTACCCCCCGTATAATTAATGTCAAACGATAGTGTTGACCTGATCTTATTATGTTCGAAATGAATTTGATCCTAATAAGTAGACTTGCGCTATCCCAAGCACTTAAACTTATTCCAATGGCTGGAATGTTCCAGTTGAGGTAAAGATTAGCATTTAACGCAAGACATAAACAACGGAAAATGAACAAAATAAAAATTCTAATTGCAGAGGATCATGAGATGTTTAGGAAAGGGATTGCTGCAGTATTGAATCGTCGGGAAAACTTAGAAATCATTGGTGAGGCCAAAGATGGGGATGAAGTCATCGCCTTAGCAGCGTCTTTATTGCCAGATATCATTTTGATGGATGTTCACCTGCCTAAAATAAGTGGAGTAGAAGCAACTCGTCGCATTGTAGAAAAATTTCCTCAAATCAAAATCCTTGGATTAAGCGCGGAAGCAGCAGAAGAGGAAGTGGTCAATATGATCAGAGCAGGCGTCAAAGGCTATGTCTTGAAAGACACGACCATCGAAGAGCTCGCACTTGCCATAAGAGCATTGTCGGGTGGGAATAGCTATTTCTCAAGTCGAGTTTCTTTAAAATTACTTTCCCGATTAGACAGCAATAATAGATCCCTTGGTTTTCCCGAGGGCTCTCCAAAAAGGAATTTGACCGGACGGGAATCAGAAATATTAAAATTCATTGCAGAAGAGTTGACCAATAAAGAAATTGCGGATCGACTTTTTATTAGCCCTCGAACAGTAGAAACTCACCGCAGAAACCTGATTCAAAAGCTGAAAGTTCGAAATACCGTTGGACTGGTAAAGTATTATCTTAACCTGACGCGGAAAATTAGTGTCTAGGCTACCTTTTTAGGGTTACGTGTTTTTACGTACTTGTACGGGTAAGTACTTAGTGCAAAAATACGGGTTTTCGGTATTAGATAACTCTACGAATAGGAATATCTTTGCTAGCACCAAATTAAAATAAGAATTCCGTCTAACCTCAGAACTGTTTTATTAAAGTCCCCCACTTCACGACCAGAGCGCAAGCTCCATTCTTTCTTTGTAAGGTGAAGTCTTTTGTAAACAATCTTTTTGATAAATCACCTATAAGTATTTATGATCGCTGTACAGTCAGCTTTCAATAGATAAGGGCTTGTCAATCCTTTCATTCCCAATTACTGAACCTTTTAAAGCACCACCTTGGAATTTTAGGCTTGGCACTTTTCTTAGTGCCCTCACCTTAGAATTATAATATTTTAACGAAACAATTTTTAATCAACTCTTAAAGTACTTGTAGTCATGAAAAAAACACTTTTATTCTTTGCTTTTACACTAAGTGTTGGGTACATGAGCGCCCAAACTAATATTAGTAATGTACTCCAGAATGGAGACGAAAACCTTGGAACAGTAACCCAAGTAGGAAATTCAAACAAATCTTTATTGGTACAAGATGATAACTTAAACTCTTCTGACGTTAGTCAAAGAGGTCAGCAAAACGTTTCTGAAGTTCAAATGGCAGGAGGCAATAACCTCACTACTATGGTTCAGGTTGGAAATACCAATGCTGGTGTTACTTTGATCACAGAAGCTAATAACGTTGCTTTGATTTCTCAAGAAGGAAACGAAAATATCGTTCGTCAAGAATTAGAAACTTCTGATAGTGAAGCGACTGCTATCCAAGAAGGAAGTGGTAACAAAGTTATCCAAGGTCAAACTGGTGTAAGCAATAATACTTTGTTTACTCAGCAAGTAGGAGACGCTAACCTTTCTACTCAGGTTCAAGCTGGAGAAAACAATGCGATCTTCACAGACCAACTTGGAAACGGATCTGCTGCTATCATCACTCAAGATGGTACTTCAAACAACCTTTCTTTGAACCAAGAAGGAGATAACAATACAATTAACGCTGCTCAAACTGGAAACAACAACTACGCAGGTGGAGCTAACCAAGTATTGCTAGACCAATTCGGTGATGAGAATAATATCCTTTTGGAGCAAACTGGTGACGAAAATGCTAGTGCTGTTTACCAAATTGGAGGAACTAACGATGCTATTAACACTCAAAATGGTTTGGGTAATAATAGTGTAATCGAGCAATTCGGTGGCAAAAACTCTGCGACAGTATCTCAGTCTGAAAACTAGGATGACCGAGCGACCCCGTCCGGCCACGTAAGCGGACGGGAGCTAGGAATGTCAGCTTTAAAATCAAGTTTTATTCTTTGAATATTACTTTCAAGATATATAACTTAAGTTGTTAGGGAGACGGTGGGTTTGATTAGGAATTTTTTCCTTTTCAATCCTCACCGTTCCTTTTAACTTACTGAAATCTGGAACATCAATAGATTAAAATCGTAAACTAAACCATCACCTTTCACCTAACCAATACTTAGATTTTTTTTAAAATCAATATAACCATGAAAGTTGTCGTTCGATTAGTACTCATTCTTATAGCGATCATTACGGTGTTCTATACCTCGAGTGCCCAGCAGCAAGGTCTGACTGAAGCGGACTTGCTACGGACGCCTGTCGAATTATTGGAAGAGGATCTTATTGGAGAGGGAAATAGTTCTTTTGTTCAACAATTGGGTTCGGAGAATAAAGTGGATGTCATTCAGCAGCAACAAGGAGATACCAAAATAAACCTAGTCAAAGTGCTACAGTCTGGGGACTATAATGAAATTTATATCCTGCAAAACGGAAGTGGCAATCAGACGGCCGTTATTCAGAATGGAAATGATAATTATTATGACCTAAAACTCAATGGAGTGAATAACAATATGGCAATTATTCAGGATGGAGATAATAATCGAGTCATTCAGGATCTGAATAATACAAATGAATTGAATATTGAATTTGTCCAGCAAGGAAATAATAATGAAGTCATCCAAAATCTGGATGGAACCAATGCCCAAGAGTTTAAAGTCATTCAAATTGGTGATGGCCTAAAAGCAATTATCAACCAAGAAGGTTCTAATTAGAAAGGTCCTCTAAACGCTTTACGGACTTAAATTTTTCAAGACTTCGGTTTTTGGTCTAAAAAAAACTTAACTTGTACTTTGTTTAATGAGAGGTTCCAAATTAAATGGGTACAATCTCCAAACAAAACTTACAATTTTATCCCCCCTGATCTGTAAAGATTTTACGTCTACCCCCTTGTAATAATTCGATTCTTACACCTTTTCGCTATTTCATCATAGAATTTGATGAGGCCAATGAGACCAGTTTATCAACTCTTAATCTGTTATTCTTTGCTATTCTTTGGAATGCAGGGGCAAGTTATGGGGCAAGCAGAAACGTCCTTGCTGTCCGGGGTTTTAGATTTTCAGCCCAATGGAGAAGTATCGGTGTTAAAGGTTTTTTGTAAAAACCACAGTAGCGCTCCATTTTTATTAAATTACGAATTGGAAATTACACATCGACAAGGGCAAGAATTGAAAGAACAGCAGGAGGGAGGAAGCTTCGATATCAAAGCTAGACAAAAGTATTTACTGGCTTTACATACTTATGATTACAAACCCAGTGATCACCTAAATGTTATACTCAAGGTCTTTTCTTCAGGAGATTTGGTAGCCATTGACTCTTTGGTCATTCTACCCAAAAAAAATAAACTGTCTCCTGAAATTTTAAATTTGACGAATGATATTTTAAAAAAGAAAAAGGAAGCAAGTGTTGAAGAATTGATTGCTACCGCCAACAAACCTAAACCAACGAAAACACAAAGACCTTCTACTTCTGCAAAACCAAAGGAAAAAAGCAAAAGCATAGAAGCACCAATAGTAGTAACTCCAAAAAAGCAAAAAATTCCGGCACCCGTTCAACCAAAAGCTGTAGATCGAGTAGTGCTTCCACAAGAAGAAATCGGAATTGATGGCCTGATTATCGACGAGACTCGTTCAAAAATGGCACATGATTTTTACGATTTGTTTTACAGAAAATGGATTCCACCTCAAGGGGTTTCTGATTTTATTATTTACATAAGAGAATTGCCTTCGCGAGGAAGAATTTCTAGAGTTGCTATGGCGGTAAACGATGATATTATCTTGCAGCGAAATTTGTCGCCGCGTTATGATCTTTTGGAACAGCAAGTAAATCTAGCAATCAGAGTCCTGACTAGGCATTTAAAAAAGAAAGAATCAGTAAAAGACCAATTGGGAAATGAGGACGCGATGGGATCCGGGATATTTTAATCCTAGTAAGTCTACTTGACAGTAGGCAAGCACCATATGATGACCATAACCAAAAAAAACAGACCTATGAAAAAATTATTTTACATCGTATTATTAATCGCTATCGG
>CAYQRA010000400.1:0-6595 GCA_964419315.1 uncultured Saprospiraceae bacterium
TTAAGTTTCAATGTAAATACGCCTTTCTTCAAAAGCGATTGCAAAGGTAAGAACTTATATTTTAACCTGCAAGTTCTTTTTGTTTTTTTTCTAAAAAAAATAAATCTTTTTTCCTGTAAGTAAATACCGTGAATCAAGGATTTATAATTTTGACCAATCATCGTTTTGAAAGGCGGCTGCAAAGGTAACTTAATTCTTCTTAAGACAAAACTATTTGAGAAAAAAAGTAGATTTTTTTTTCCTGATCTATATTCTTTAAGGATTTAAGCGAAACTTAAGGCCTTGGACTGGCATACTGGATACAAAAAGACTATTTTTGTGGCCATTATTCACTCAATCAGAAAAGACACCTATTCATGAAATCATTATCTGTTGATAAGATCAAAAAACAAAATTTCAGTGCAGGGCCAGCAATCTTACCTGCCACTGTCATTAAAGAAGCTGCTGAGGCAGCTGCCGATTGGAACGGAAGCGGACTTTCTATCCTTGAAGTATCTCATCGTGGAAAAGAATTCGTAGCTGTTTTAGAAGAAGCAGAAGCACTTACTCGCGAGCTACTAGGTATAACTGATGATTATGCAGTATTATTTTTAACAGGAGGAGCGAGTAGCCAGTTTTATATGACCTGTATGAATATCCTCGGCAAAGATCAAACCGCCTGCTACCTCAATACTGGAACTTGGTCAACTAAAGCAATCAAAGAAGCAAAGCTTTTTGGAAATATTGAAGAAGTTGCTAGTTCGAAAGATCGTAATTTTAG
The DNA here is from genome assembly GCA_964419315.1 of uncultured Saprospiraceae bacterium. Lineage (GTDB taxonomy): Bacteria > Bacteroidota > Bacteroidia > Chitinophagales > Saprospiraceae > CALLVY01. The sequence goes on from CAYQRA010000400.1 coordinate 761, forward strand.
TTATGTCCCCAAAGGGTTCGAGATTCCTAGCGATGCTCGTTTTTTACACCTTACTAGTAATAACACCATTTCTGGAACGGAAATACACCAATTACCAGAAACCTCTGTTCCAATCGTTTGTGATATGTCTTCTAATATTTTTAGCAGACCTATAGACATTCAACGGTATGCTGTAATCTATGCTGGTGCACAAAAAAACCTTGGCCCTGCTGGTACGACTTTGGTGATTGTCAAAAAAGATATCCTTGGAAAAGTAGAACGTGCCATTCCTACAATGCTCGATTACCAAACACACATCAAGAAAGGATCTGCATTTAACACCCCTCCCGTTTTTCCTATTTTTGTGTCGATGCTAACGATGCGTTGGGTAAAAGCTCAAGGTGGCGTAGCTGCTATGGAACAAAAAAATATTGCAAAAGCAGATTTACTTTATAATGAAATTGACCGCAATCCATTATTCAAAGGAGCGGCGGCAGTAGAAGATCGCTCTCGTATGAATGCCACCTTTGTACTGGAGAAACCAGAACTAGAGGCTGCATTTATGGAAGCAGCTACAAATGCTGGTTGTGTAGGCATCAAAGGACACCGCTCTGTAGGTGGATTCCGAGCATCCATCTATAACGCCATGCCTATTGAAGGTGTACAAGTGCTTGTGGATCTTATGCAAGATTTTGCTCGCCAAAATGCTTAAACGATTAATTCGACTTTATAAAGTTTCGAATGATCAAACAAATCAATATATTGGAAAGGCTTCTCGGATAGAGAAGCCTTTCTCTGTTTCATCATTCTTTGATAACCTTGTGTTTAATAACGTTCATTATAAATCACCTAAGCCATAATGAAGAAGGTACAAAAGACCTTGCTAAATATTGATGGAAAACAAATCCCTGCCAAAGTATACCATGAGCGGCGGAAAAACGTGCGCGCAAATATAGGCAAGACGGGAGCAATACTTCGCCTACCATTTGGCCTCAGCCAAAAAGAAGAACTCGATTTCTTTGCTTGGTTTAAAGACTATGTAAAAGAACAATTGGATACGAATCAGGATATCCAAGAATTATTTTTTGGAAAAGGCTATAAGGATGGGGATTTATTGACCGTTGGGGAAAGACAGTATCAATTGCGGATTCAATTCACCGCACGTAAGACGCATGGTGCCAAGATTGCCAATTCCATCATCTTTTTGGAGTTGGCAAAAAATGATATTGAGAGTCATCGACAAAAAGCTATTCGACATCTATTGAGCCGTACGATTGGTAATGATTTTTTGCCAGAAATCACTCGAAGAGTTTTGGAATTGAATCAGATTCATTTTCGACAGAATGTAAAAAGTGTCAACCTCAAATACAACTCGAGTAATTGGGGAAGTTGCTCTTCTGAAAGCAACCTCAATCTTTCCACTCGCCTTCTCTTTGCACCGCAAGCGGTTATCGACTACGTGATTATCCATGAATTGGCTCACCTCATTGAGTTGAATCACTCTAAACGATTTTGGAAATTAGTGGAGGACGCAATGCCAAGCTACCGAGAAAAAGAGGATTGGCTAAAGGAACATGGACCAAAGTGTGATTTCTAAATGTCTATCAAAGCAGTGCTTTGAGTTTTTTTTCTAGCCACTCTCGTTCCAAGGTTGCAGAAGTTGCTTCCATTTTTTTTAGAATGCGATTGATCTTTGACTCATTTTTATAGGTTTTCGGACTACATATTTGCCTTAAGAAATTGATAAAATTATTATTACCTTCTTGATGAGAGGCAGATAAAATCTTTTTGGATACTCGAAAGAGATAGACTTTAAAGGCATCCATTTTGGATTCAAGAATAGGAGATTTCTGCTCATAGTAAACTTTTAATTCCAATCGCTTCGCAGCCACTTTGTAATAAGTATCTTCTCTATACTCTTGTAGGCTTTCTAAAACTTTTTCATACGCCCCTAGTGAAAAATAATAATTTGCCAAATTAAACAGATAGACCTCTTCTGGATAATCTGTTCCGACAATTCTATCTTTATATTTTTGTAAAAACTGCCAAACCCAATCATAGGATTTTTGCTTAAGCCCTAGGTTTACCAAATTTTTTATCAAGCCAGGTTGCAACCCTCCTCTGCGGAAAAGGTAAGCTTTCTCCAGGTGAGATTGGTAAAGATTAAATAGTTGTTGAGCAGACCAATTCCCCAGATTATATTCCCTAATGCAAAAGCTTCGATAGATAGCTTCTAGGTTTACCAATTGATCGAAAGAGATCAATTCTCCGTATTGATCCAATAGGTCGCGAAGCTTTTCACCTGTGGTAACATCTTCTTTATTCTTAAGCAAAATAAAAGCTTGATAGAAAAGCGCGATTAGGGGTTCTTTGGGGGCATAGATTTTTTCCACCAAAGGCAAAACATTTTCCAATAAAAGGAGACTCTCTTTTACCGGCAAGGGCACATTAAACTGATGCTGCGCCAACATCAGGCAGGCATATTCCAATTTACTACTCAAATAAAATACATCGAGGCTTTGGTGAGTATTAAGCAAGTTAAGGTCTGCTTTCCTTTTATTAAACAAAGTCTCATATCCTAATACTTCTTGGTCTATTAGATATTCGGTATAAAAATAGGCTTTGTCTTTTCGTATAACTTTCTGTTGTTGCCTTTGCAATTGCTGAATACTCTGCAAAAAATAAGTATCCATTCCGCGTTCTCGATAATATTTGGCTTCGCCTAAAAGTTGTTGTGTTTTTCGTTCCTCAGGATTAGCAAATTCATAAACAAGAAAAGCTCTAACGACTTTGAGTAATCGCGTTATAATTTTATCCAATTTTTCAACCGCAAAAGTCTGCTCTGGAAAGAGCTGGGCAAAAACGCTAGTTTTGGATAAATCTGGGTGCTGAAAATCTGGAAAGTATTCTTGAAGGAGTAAAAATAAATCGAGGATTTTTTGTCTTTGCTTAACTTCGATAAAATAGGGATGATGGATAAATTTCTCTAGTCGCAAAAAAGTTTTGCGATCCAAACTACTTAAGATGGTGATTAATTTACTGGAGTGCATGACAAAAAAGTATAACAGATGGATTGAAATTCACTATTAACTCTCCTCTAAAAATCAAACGAGGTGGACAAGTGCTTAAAAAATGTAATGTTACAAAAAATAAAATCTACGTAAATTACTCTATTTAGTCGTGATCCATTACCCATTTAAAACTTCTATACACCATGAAAAAGACCAACATCCTCTCTTTTTTCCTAATCTTCGCTTTATCCTTTTCTATTAATGCTCGTCTGAATGCTTTAGAGCAATATCTTTTAACAGAAAACACCTTAGAGGAGATTGCCCAAAAAATCCACAGAAATTATGAAATGATTTCCCTAAATGCTATCACTGATTATCTGGAAGCCCAACTAAATTATTTACCAACCAACCCTTCCCTCCCCTACCCTGACCAAATAAGTCTTACCACTTCTAACGTCAATAACATATCACTGGAATGGCCCGAAAGCAATGATCTCTTAAATTTTCATGGTTCTTATTTTAGCTTGTATTCAGGGGAACAAGAAAGCTTTTATTCAATAGAACCTAAACTGGATCTCCACATTCCTAATGGTTATTATTTCCACATCTATAGCCTAGCAAGTACTGGACCTCATCAGTCCACCCAAAGTTTGGTCAATATTTTCATTGTCGATAAAGATGTTTTCAGTACTCAGCCTCCTAGAAATCAAACACCTTCAACCTCCAATCCAAGCACTGCCAACTATAACCTAAGCAATTCTCCTAATCCTTTTGTAGGACACACTAATGTTCGCTTTGAACTTAGCGAAGAAGCTTCCACAAGATTACACCTCTACGATCCACAAAGTCAAACCTTCTACTCTAATTTTTGGCAACAAAACCTACTTGGCCCTGGACTACATGAAGTCCCACTCGATTTATCTCACCTACCACAGGGCACCTATTATGGTATTTTACAGATCAACCAACACAAAGTGTATTTGCCCTTGGTTCAGTTAGCCAATTATTGACCTCAATAAAGAGGACCCCTAGCCTAAAATGTAATGGGAGAAAAAAAAATAGGGTCGCACCTTTAAGCCATCAATAAGCATGCATCCTTTTATTTTTTCACCCTACTGCCTAGCTAGCAGTACAAATTTTAAACAATCATGAAATCAATTATTTCCTATCCCATTTTATTCTTATTAGGATTTACGATCTGGTTTGCTAGTTGTCAAAAAGAGGAGATTACAGAGTCCCTGGAAGTAGCTCAACTTGAGGAAGACCTTCTACAGACAAGAGTAAAAATAGACACTGTTGTTCCTATTTTTAAACCAGACTTAGTCGTTGCGATCAAGACCAATGTTACAGCGATGACCAATAGCTGTGGCCCTACGCTTCCAGATGTCAGTTGCTATGGTCAACACTCTTTTACTGCTACCGCTATCGTTAGCAATATTGGTTTGGGCAATCTTCCGCCGGGAACAGTCAAAGTAAAATGGACTTTAAATAATGGAAGTCCGCTCACTCAATTTCTCCCACACAATGGTATTCCTGCGGGAACATCCGTTCGAGTAAGTCGCCCTTACTATCTTGGGCCTTGTGATTGTGGTCCACCGCCTGCAACTTACTTCCTTGCTACTATTGATGCAGAGGTTGATCCTAATGATGAGATTGATGAAAAGAAAGAAAACAACAATAATGCGACTCCTTATGTAGCCTTTGATGGATGCTAATTTTTAAGGATTGAAAAAACGACAAGCGCCCTTCCGAAAATTTTCGGAAGGGCGCTTTTATTTTCGCCAGTTAAAGCAGTAGTGCTTATTCTCCTACTACTTCGAAAGCTAAGTCTGCGATTACTTCAGGGTGAAGATTTAATTTAGCAGTATACTCTCCTAATGTTTTCACATTTTCAGGAAGTTCAATTTTTCTTCTTGGAATCTCCAAAGAAAATTGATCCTTCAATGCTGCTGCCAATTGTAGAGCAGTAACACTACCAAAGATTTTACCACTAGTACCTGCTTTGGCACCAATCTTCAATACCTTGCCAGTAAGGGCATTGGCCATATCTTGATAAGTATCTTTCATTTTCAACTCCTGAGCAGCTTCTCTTCTGCGAAGTTCTGCCAAGCGTTTGCGATTACTCTCATTGGCAATTAAAGCTGCCCCTTGAGGAATCAGGTAGTTGCGACCGTACCCGTTTTTCACCGATACGATGGTGTGCTTGTCTCCTACCTTATCGACATCTTTTAATAATATAATTTCCATTTTGATAAAGTTTGTCTATTAGAAAATAGTAAATCAATGACAGATACTCTATTTGAGTTGATCTGTTACATAAGGCAACATCGCCAAGTGACGGGCTCTTTTTACAGCAGTAGCCACTTTACGTTGGTATTTGAGAGAGTTGCCAGTGATTCGGCGAGGGAGTAATTTTCCCTGGTCGTTTACAAATTGCAAAAGGAAAGAAGGATCTTTATAGTCGATATACTTGATACCGTATTTGCGAAAACGACAGTATTTTCGTCGGGATGAACCGATATTAGGATTACTTAAAAATTTTATATCATCTCTTGAAGCCATGATTTTATATTTAGAAACCTACTAAGAGGTTGATTAAACAAATGTTATTCTTCTTCTTCCACTTTTGCAGCAGGTGCAGCAGCAACAGGTGCAGGTGCTGGGGCAGCTTTTTTAGCAGGAGGAGCTTTAGGTTTCGCTTTTGCTTTGGTCGCTACCGCTTCCTCTGCTTTTGCTTTTCCTTTTTTCTTAGATCCGATTAAGCCATTGCGTTTATCGTCGTTGTACTTGACACCATATTTATCCAGACTTACAGTCAAGAAACGCATGATGCGTTCGTCACGGC